>JAJCYO010000129.1 GCA_029262875.1 Flavobacteriales bacterium | reverse complement strand
GCCGTTAATGCAATAATTGGCACTCTATCTATTGCTTCTATAATTGTTCTTAACCTTCTGTATTCTGGTCTAAAATCATGTCCCCACTCTGAAATACAATGTGCCTCATCAATTCCAAAAAATGAAATTTTAATGCTTTTTAAAAATGCTACATTTTCTTCTTTGGTCAAAGATTCTGGTGCAACGTATAACAATTTTGTTATTCCACTACTTACATCTTCCTTGACCTGCTTCGCTTCCGTTTTTGTTAATGATGAATTATAAAAATGAGCTATTCCATGCTCGGAAGACAAGCCTCTAATTGCATCTACTTGATTTTTCATTAACGCAATTAATGGAGATACAATTATAGCCGTTCCCCCAGAAATTAAAGCTGGAAGTTGATAACATAAAGACTTACCACCACCCGTAGGCATTATCACAAAAGAATCCTTCCCCTCCATCAAATTTTTGATTACCAGCTCTTGATCTCCTTTAAAGGCATTGAATCCAAAATATTTTTTCAAATAATCTGTTAGCGGGGCTTTTAACGTTTGCATTAAATTGTAGTTTCTTTTTTATTCATTTACATTTGTACATAAATATACGACAAATAAATTGTTATAATTTTATTTTTTGTTAAAAATAATTAATGAATTGAGTTCCGCAGAAGAGATAAAAAACATTGCTAAACAGACGATAGAAATTGAAGCTTCTTCTATTTCTGGTTTGCTAAATCATATTAACGAAGACTTTGTTAAAACGATACAGCTTATATTAGAATCTAAAGGAAGAGTTGTTATAAGTGGCATTGGAAAAAGCGCAAACATTTGTCAAAAAATTGTAGCTACATTAAACTCTACTGGAACTCCCTCAATATTTATGCATGCTGCAGATGCCATTCACGGTGACTTAGGAAATGTATTAAAAGATGATGTGGTAATATGCATTTCTAAAAGTGGTGACACTCCAGAAATAAAGTCATTGATTCCTTTAGTTAAAAGTTTTGGAAATACATTGATAGCCATCACTGGAAATCCCGACTCTTTTTTAGGAAAGCAATCTGACTATGTATTGAATACTTTTGTTGAAAAAGAAGCCTGTCCCAATAATTTAGCCCCAACAAGTAGCACAACGGCACAATTAGCCATGGGGGATGCCTTAGCTGTTTCTTTATTAAAAAGCAGAGGGTTTGATAGCGAAGATTTTGCAAAATTTCACCCTGGTGGCGCATTAGGAAAAAAATTGACATTAAAGGTTACTGACATTTATCCAAATAATGAGAAGCCTACTGTAAATCCTGAAAGTTCAATTAAGGATGTAATCATAGAGATTTCGTCTAACAGATTAGGAATAACGGCTGTTATTGAAAATAATATTTTGGTTGGAATTGTAACCGATGGTGATTTAAGGAGAATGCTTGAAAGCTCATCTGATATAGGTGAGTTATCGGCTAAAGACATCATGACTTCCTCTCCTCAAACTATAACAGAAGAGGAGATGGCCACCACTGCCTTAAAACAAATGCAAAACAACAACATTACCCAATTGGTCGTGGCTGATGGAAATAATTATCTCGGTGTAATTCATCTCCATGATTTATTAAAGGAAGGTATCGTTTAAAACTTTCTTTTACCTCAATACCAGTAATCTTTCTGAATCTAACTTAACAAGTATAAACAGCAGTATGGTGAAAGACCATAACGAAGAGCCTCCATAACTAATAAATGGCAATGGAATTCCAATTACAGGTGCTAATCCTATAGTCATTCCAATATTGATTAGAAAATGGAAAAACAATATAGCAGCAACTCCGTAACCATAGACTCGGCTAAAAATAGAACGTTGTCTTTCCGCTATAAAAAGTATTCTCAAAAATAGTGCGATGTAAATTGAGACCAGAACAAATGTCCCCATAAACCCCCACTCTTCACCGATGGTACAAAAAATAAAGTCTGTACTTTGTTCGGGAACAAAATTAAACTTCGTTTGTGTTCCTTCTAAAAATCCTTTTCCTGTGACACCTCCTGAACCTATTGCAATTAATGATTGTTTAATGTTCCAACCATTTCCTTGTCTGAGCTCTCTTAAACTATACTTTTTCGCACCAATATCATCTCTCAATTGTTGTTTGTCTTCTTTACTTATTCCTTCGGCATCGCGTTCTATTTTCAATTTCTCAATCTGTTCTACTAACTTATCTTCTTCACCTAATAGCACCGTAATTCTAGTTCTCTGGTGTTCTTTAAGTACCTTGTTAAAGGTAAAATCTATACTAAAAATAAAGAAACAAGTAACTACAAAAATTAAAACCCCAAGAAAATGAGTTGATTTATCTTTCATTTCTTTTTTGACAAATAAATAAATACTAAGCAGCAACAAAGCCCCTCCAATCCCATAATAAATTACATTGGGTTTCATGTCATAACTGTAAAACAAATAAGTAAAAATGGAGAATACTGCTAACGAAATAACCGTAGCCTTTAAGTTGTATTTTATAATCGTATAAAAAAGAATAAATGAAAAAGAAGCAATTATAATGATGTTGATTGGTCCAAAAATGAGTGTTAAAACAAAAACAAGAATCGCTAATATCCCAAATAAAAGAATATTTCCTGACAACCCTTCCCTATATAAAACAAAGATAAATGCTGCATAAACCAACGTAGACCCCGTATCATTTTGTAGAAGAATAAGTGCAGCAGGAAGTCCAATAATTAGTACTGCCATCAATTTTGTTTTAATGTCTTTCATGTTAATATTCAAAATTGACAGGTATTTTGACAATGCTAAAACCGTGGCAAATTTTGCAAACTCTGAAGGTTGAATTTTAAAACTTCCTATTTGAAACCAGGAGGTTGCTCCATTTATTTTTACTCCAAATAATAAAACAGCTAAGAGTGAAAATATCACAACTCCATATATAGGGAAAGCAAAAGAAGTGAAAAATTGGCTTTCCATTAAAAGTATAATAAACGCCAAAATTAAAGCCAACACTATCCATAGCAGTTGTTTACCATAACGTTGAGAAATATCAAAAATACTGTGGTGTTCTTCATTATAAACTGCAGCATAAATATTTATCCAACCAATAAATACAAGTAATAAATAAAGTATTATTATTACCCAATCAACATTTGCAAATATGCTTTTGTAGTTCCTCACTGATCAGTTCCTGATTCTAATATGGTTGTTTATACAATTATTTTTTCTTTCGGTTTGTTTCGAGTTGCAATACTATCTGTTAAATATTTTTCCATCATCAAACTGGCAATCGGTGCGGCCCATCGACCTCCACCCCCTGCATTTTCGACATAAACAGCAATAGCTATTTGAGGATTATCTTTAGGGGCAAACGCAATAAAAACAGAATGATCTTCTCCATGAGGGTTTTGCGCAGTACCTGTTTTTCCACATACTACAATACTATCATGAATTCTTGCTCTTCTTGCCGTTCCCCCAGGTTCGTACACCACACCGTACATTCCGTCAATAACAATATCAATGTATTTTCTGTCTATATCAATGCTATGCTTCTCTTTGAATTTTTCTGGAATACCATCTACTTTATCAATTGTTTTTACAAAATGTGGAACATAATAGTACCCTCTATTTGCTATTGTTGCAGACAAATTTGCCATTTGCAATGGTATTACACCTAATTCACCTTGCCCAATGCTCAACGAATAAATCGTAGAAAATGCCCATCGACCTTCCCCGTACCATTTGTTGTAAAAAGGAACATCTGGCACATAGCCACTCTTTATACTTGGTAAATCGGTTTCAAGCCGTTGTCCAAAACCAAATTTTTTAACTTGTTTAGACCAAATGGCCAACCCTAATTCACTGTCTTTAAAAATACTTTTTACTCTTTTCTGTTGAAGTATTCTCCTAAAAACATTATAATAATATGGATTACAAGACATTTTTACTGATGCAGCAACACTTCCTGCACTTGGATGGTTGTGGCATCCCACATATGACTTGTTACAAGCAAAACTTGTATTTTCAGAAATTACTCCAGCTTGTAAGCCTATCATTGCTTGTACTGTTTTAAAAATAGAACCTGGTGGGTATTTTGCCATTAAAGCTCTATTAAATAGTGGGTTTAATGTGTCTTTACTTAAGATAGGATAATTCTTTTTTACCGCCCTTCCAACTAACATGTTTGGATCATAATTTGGTGCAGAGATTAAAGAAAGAATTTCACCTGTTTTGGGCTCGATAGCAACAATACTACCTTTTTTGTTTTTCATTAAAAGTTCACCATATTCTTGTAAAACGATGTCTAATGTAGTGTAAAGAATAGTTCCAGTAACTGCCATTGTATCTTCTGCACCGCCTTTGTAACTTCCTTTTTTACGATTATGAACATCGACTAAAATTCGTTCCACGCCCCTTGTTCCTCTTAACAGTTCTTCATAAGAATATTCTAATCCGCTTTTTCCGATATAATCACCAGATCTATAGTAAGGCTTACTCTCTATGGTTGACTGGTTTACCTCTCCAATATAGCCTAAAATATGAGCTGCACTGTTTCTCGGGTATTTTCGTAATGTTCTAGTTTGAACATAAAATCCAGGATATTTAAATAGTTGCTCCTGAATGTTAGCATAAGAAATTGATGAAATTTCCTTCAGAAAAGTGGAAGGTTTATACCTCGAATAGTCTTTCGCTTTTTTAAATTTTTCACGAAACTCTTCTTTTTCTATTTCTAATAATTTACAAAAAGCATTTGTATCAACCTCTTTGACTTGTTTTGGTATTACCATTAAATCATAAGCGGCTTCATTGTAAACCAACAATTCTCCATTTCTATCATAAATTAATCCACGAGCAGGATACTGAACTATTTTTCGGACAACATTACTTTCCGAATCTAATTTGTATTTTTCATTCAGTACCTGGACATTAAATAATCTAATGATAAATATCAATCCAATTACCAGAAAGATAATGCCAACAATAAATTTTCTGCTGGACAAATTCATGATTTCGTAGTTGATTTATAATTGAAAAGTTGAACAATTAAAACTAAAATCATTGTAAAGAAAGTACTCGCAATTGCTCTTCCGAACGTAAAGAAAAACTGTGTAAATTTAAATGCCTCAATATAAAATAGAAAAATATGATGAAGAAAAACTAAGATAGATGCATACAATAAATACCATGTTAACCCCATAAATTGGACATTTGGTTTTGAATTAAATTCATATCCACCTCTTGGCTCAATTAATTTTAACAAATATGATCTTCCGAAAGCCATAAAAACCGTTGCCGAAGTATGCATTCCTAACGTATCCGTAAAACTGTCAATAAAAATTCCTAAAACAAACCCAATAATTAACACCAACCAATTAGGCGTTTCAAATGGTAATGCTAAAATAAAAACAACATATAGGAGTGGCACCACATAATCACCAAACTCAATGTTATTTAATATCAACCCTTGAAAAAGGACTAACAAAATAAAAATAGCACCATATTTTATGATATTTATTACCATTACTCTTCCATGTCATTTAGTGCTTCTAATTTTTTTTGCTCTTCTTTCATCCATGATTTTACAATAAAAACATGTGATAAACTTTTATAGTCAACCGAAAATTCAATGTCAATATTGTAAAAATTATTACCTTCTGGCAAATCAAAATCTTTTACAGTACCAATGATTACACCCTCAGGATAAACCAGCGAATATCCACTCGTAATAATTGTATCTCCCTTATTCAGCTTTACGTGATTAGGAATATCTCTCAATTGGGCAATTCTATAGTTACCTAATTCCCAAACCAAAGAACCGATGTATCCCGATTTTTTAATTTTTGCACTTACTGCGTTTTTTTCATGTAGAACAGACATGACGGAACAAAAATTTTCTGAAACATTTTTGACAGTTCCAATTATTCCTTTAGGGGAAACAACACCCATTCCGGATTTTATTCCGTTTATAGATCCTTTATCTATAGTGATATAATTCTCTCTTCTATTGGTAGAATTATTAATCGCTTTTGCAGAGGTATAGACATATTTTTGGGCATATACAGTATCATTGATTTCTACAGTTGTTCCATAAATCTTTGTAAAAGTACCTATTTGTGTTGCTTGCAATTTAGCATTTTGCTCAGCGAGCTTGGCATTATCTTCTTTTAAATTGAAATAATCGTTAACATTATTTATTGTGGAATAAAGGTTTCCGATTAGGAAATTAGAAGAATTAAAGACTTTTGAGTTCTGGTAATTATTATTCTGCACCAGTAAAACAAATGAAACGAATAATAAAAAAACAAAAAGGAATATGAATGAATTTTTAGATAAAAACCGTATTAAATTCCTCATTTTTCAATTCTAAATTTGTTTAGTTTTTCATTAAGAAAGGTAACTTACTTATGTTTTTTAGCGCAATACCTGTTCCTCTAGCAACGCATCTTAACGGATCTTCAGCAATATGTACTGGCAATTTCGTTTTACCTGAAATTCGTTTATCCAAGCCTCTAAGCATAGACCCTCCTCCTGCTAAATACAATCCTGTTTTATAAATATCTGCCGATAATTCAGGTGGAGTCATTTCTAATGCACTTAAGATTGCATCTTCAATTTTAGCAATTGATTTATCCAAAGCATGAGCTATCTCTGAATAGGAAACGACAATTTCTTTTGGTGTTCCCGTCATTAAATCTCTTCCTTGAACTGCATAATCTTCTGGTGCTTCATCCAACTCTGTAAGTGCAGAACCACATTCTATTTTTATTTGCTCAGCAGAACGCTCTCCAATCAAGAGGTTATGTTGTCTTCTCATGTATTCAACAATGTCGTTCGTAAAATCATCGCCTGCAACGCGAATAGATTTGTCACAGACGATTCCTCCCAAAGCAATAACGGCAATTTCTGAAGTTCCACCACCGATATCAATAATCATGTTTCCCATTGGTTCTAACACATCAATTCCAATTCCAATAGCAGCTGCCATTGGTTCATGAATTAAATAAACTTCTTTTCCTCCTGCATGTTCTGCAGAATCTTTTACTGCTCTTTTTTCAACTTCTGTAATTCCTGAAGGAATACAAATTACCATCTTTAATGATGGTGCAATTAGTTGTCTTTTCGGGTTCATCATTTTAATCATCCCCCTAATCATATGTTCTGCAGCATCAAAATCCGCAATTACGCCATCTTTTAAAGGCCTAATGGTTTTTATATCTTCATGCGTTTTTCCATGCATTTGCATGGCCCGTTTTCCAACAGCAATAATTTTAGCAGTCATCCTGTCTTTTGCGACAATAGAAGGTTCATCAACAACAACTTTATCATTATGAATGATAAGCGTGTTTGCTGTACCTAAATCTATCGCAATATCTTGTGTTAAAAAACTAAATAATCCCATTTAATATGATTGTTATCATGTACCTATATGAACTACGTAAATGTAAGTCTTAATGTTCCATATAAAAATACTAAAAGTAAATTTGATGAACAGTAATTTGTTAATGATTTTAATGCCTAAAGTGCCGTATTCCAGTCATTACCATTGCCATGTCATTTGCATCACAATAATCAATGGAAAGTTGGTCTTTTATCGATCCTCCAGGCTGAACAACTGCAGTTATACCCGCATTTTTTGCTATTTCAACACAATCTGGAAAAGGGAAAAAAGCATCTGAAGCCATAACCGCTCCATTTAAATCAAACCCAAATGCTTTTGCTTTTACTATCGCTTGATTTAAAGCATCCACCCGAGACGTTTGACCAGTTCCACTCGCTAATAATTGTTCTCCTTTTGCAAAAACAATGGTATTCGATTTTGTATGTTTTACCAATTTATTCGCAAATTCTAAATCATTTATTTCTTCGTTGGTTGGCTCCTTTTTTGTTGCCGTAGTAAAATCAGTTGCATTAGCAGTTTTAGCGTCTTTATCTTGCTCTAAAACTCCATTTAGTATCGTTCTGAATTGTTTAGTTGGTAATTCAACTTTCTTCTGAACTAAAATAATTCTATTCTTTTTTTCTTTTAAAACAGTTAAAGCTGCATCTTCATATCCCGGTGCAATCACTACTTCGCAAAATAGTTTATTGATTTCTTCAGCGGTAACCAAATCAATTGGTTGATTAGTAATTAAAACACCTCCAAAGGCAGAAACTGGATCTCCAGCTAAAGCATCATTCCAGGCTGCCAGCAATGTATCACGAGAAGCTAATCCACAAGCATTGTTGTGTTTTAAAACAGCAAACGTTGGTTTATCAGGAAACTCTGAAATTAAGTTCACAGCTGAGTCTACATCTAAAAGATTATTATACGATAATTCTTTACCATGTATTTTATCAAACATTGCATTCAAATCACCATAAAAAGTTCCCTCTTGATGAGGGTTTTCTCCATATCGTAATGATTGTGATTCAGTAATACTTTGTTTAAAAAACTTTTCTTCATCATTATTAAACCAATTAAATATTGCTGTATCATAATGTGAAGAAATATTAAAAGCAGATTTTGCTAAATATTTTCTATCATCAATATCAGAAACACCATTTTTTTCATTTAATAAATTTAGTGTATAATCATATTGCTCTCTTGAGGAAACAATTAAGACATCTTTGTAATTTTTTGCTGCGGCACGGATTAAAGAAATTCCACCGATATCAATTTTTTCTATAATATCCTGTTCACTTGCTCCAGAAGCAACCGTATCTTCAAATGGATATAAATCAACAATTACCAAATCTATTTCTGGGATTTCAAACTCATCCAATTGAGCAACGTCACTGTCTAATTCTCTTCTACTTAAAATTCCGCCAAAAACTTTTGGATGTAATGTTTTCACCCTCCCTCCCAATATTGAAGGATAAGAAGTTAAACTTTCTACAGCAGTAACTGGAGCTCCAAGTTCTTCAATAAATTTTTGAGTTCCACCTGTTGAGTACATAGTGATCCCTAATTCATTTAACCGATTAATTATTGGCTCTAAATTGTCTTTATGGAATACTGAAACAAGTGCGTTTTTGATTTTTTTTTGGCTCATTATCAAGGTTTGAATTAAGCATACAATTTTACATTTTTTTAGCCCCTTAAACAATTCAAAAACTGTCTATTTTTTGCTTTGTTGATAAATGATTCAAATTGTTTATAACCAGCTTATATTTGTATTTTTATACAAAATATATTAAGATGATTATTTACAATGTAACGGTTAATGTGGAAGATGAAATTCATATGGATTGGATAGGCTGGATGAAAGAAGTTCACATTCCAGAGGTAATGGATACAGGCTTTTTTTTAGAACATAAGATTGCTAAAGTACTGACAACTCAAGAAGATGAAACAGGTCACACTTATGCTATTCAGTACAGCTGTAATTCTATGGATGATTTAGAGGAATACCAGCAAAAATGTGCTGCTAAATTACAAGATGATCACACCAACCGTTACAAAGGAAAATTTGTTGCTTTTAGGACTTTGTTAGAGGTGGTATAACCTATAATAATCATTCAAAGAAAACGTTACATCATTATGAAAAAACAGTTTTTACTGATACTACTAATAACAGCAGTCTCATTCAATTGTTTGGGTCAACAAATCAATTACATTGTTAAAACTGCACCAACTTCTTACATCGAATATTTTGATACAGCATCCATAAAGAAGAATCAAAAACTCATTCATCTAAAACATTCTTCCAGTAAAATAGAAAGACCAGAAGATTTAGAGATTCTAAAAAATGAAGTAATTTATTCAATACAGTTAATTTATACTGAGCCAGATAGAACTTTATTTGACCAAGAAAAATTGAACGCAAAACGGTTAACTCACCTAAAAAAAATAGCACCAGAATTAATTGAAAACAATCTGATAGCATGGGAGTTTATTGAGCAAAAAAGAACAGAAAAATACGATGATGAAAAACTTTTTCATGGCTATTTAATAACACTTAGGCCTAAACTTGAAGGGAAAGATGGAGTTTCCGAATTTGAAATACTTAAAAAACTAATAAATGAGAAAAAATCGCTTTGCGATGGTTATTCTTATTCAGAAGAGCTATCAATATCCTATGGTAAAGGAGAAAATTTTTCAAACAAAATAAAGCATGCTCCTACCCAAGAACCTGAATTTCCAGGAGGAAGAACAAAATTTTTCAATTACTTAAAAGATAATATCCAATACACCCAAACTATGTTTAAAGATAATGTTTCTGGGGAATTCGTGATCAAATTTCACATTGACGAACAAGGGAACATAAGTAAAATAAGCTCTGAAGAAGACTTGACAAAAGAATGTAGAATAATGGTCAAGAACACATTAAAAAATTCGCCTAAATGGTTACCTGGGGTTCAATGGGTTCCTGGAGTACACCCTCCAAAAAAAATACTAATCGGAGGGGTATTTAATCTTTCTTTTTTCTTTTCCTTAGAACAGCAAACGATCTACATAAAATACCTTTACCATCAAGGTCCATACCGTGAACCTACGGCAAACGAGATGCTTGATGATTATTTATTACCTAAACATGTTTTGTGTGATAGTTCTGTATTTAACACTTTTGAACGAAATAAACACTGGAAAAAAATTAGTGTTGTAGCAGACCTTACTTGTAGCATGTATCCCTATACAAATCAATTGATAATGTGGTTCAGATTGAGCAATTACAATAATATTGGTTATTTAACTTTTTTTAATGATGGGGATGGAATTCCTAATGACAAAAAAAAGATCGGAGAAGTAGGTGGCATATATCAAAGTAAAGCGTCATCCTATGAAGATGTTCTTTCTCTTGCTGAGAAAACTATGACCTGTTGTAGTGGTGATATTATTGAAAATAATATTGAATCAATTATAGCTGCTATTGAAAAATTTCCTGAAGCCGAAGAAATAGTTATGATTGCTGATAACTATGCAACTCCAAGGGACTTGAAACTTCTTAAAAAAATTAAGCGCCCTATAAGAATTATTTTATGTGGTGTTAAATATGGAATTAATGTGGAATATCTAAACTTAGCCAAGAAAAATGGAGGGTCTATTCATACTATGGAACACGATATAACAGAGCTTATTCAAATGAAAGAAGGAGGTGAACTTGAATTCAATGGAAAAAAATACAAAATTGTAAATGGAAAATTTGAACAAATTTACGACCGATAGATTGTCTTTCTTTAAAGTGAGTTTTCGTATTGACAAAATTAAATTTTCGATCTCCAGAATCATTAAAAGGACCTTCGATTAGATTCCCTTTTTCATCAATCAGCTGAATCCGCACCGTATTTTCAATATCTTTTAATCCTGAAATTTTGTATGCTGCCCACTTGTTTAAAATAAACTCTGTATCGTTAATCATAACTTTCACTTTATTTCCATTTTTTGATACAGATGTGTTTACTAAATAAAAGTCTAAAATGGCCTCATGGGTGTCAGCTTGTGGGAGGTGATAAAATAAATGAGGGTGATTCATGTCAAACAAACTTTCAGCATCAGCTCCAAGCACAGCATTTTTTAATACGCTCCCTTTATTTGTTTTGATGCCAATATTATTTTTGTCCGTTAAAAAAGCCAAAAACACATTGTTACCGTATAAAAATTCAACATCAATAATGTCTGATGAAAATTGAGTTAGCGCATAATTATTTGCTAAATAAGAGACCGTATAATTCTGAACTCCAGTAACCGAAAAACTTAGGTGATTTTTCCCTTCACTAAATTGTTTTGTGTTTAATTTTATTGCCGCTTCTAGAGTTTTTTTCGATTTTACTTCGGTTAAGGTAATTCCATTGCTTTCCAATACTACTATTTTCTCATCCTTAATAGGCTCAATAATCTTTACTTCTCCGCTTACAACAGTTGTTTTAACATTTAAAGAATCTACTTTAGGGTTATTAGTTTCATCTTCAGTAGCATCATTACCACAAGAAAACAAGAAACAAGAAACAAGAAGTAAAAGTGTTAAGTTGTATAATTTCATCTATCTTACTCAATAATTATCTCAGGCATAGCCTATTCAAAATTTAAAATCAATTGATTTTTTTCTACGGTTTCACCTTTATTAATAGAAATACTCTTAATAACGCCATCCGTTGGAGATTTGATAACATTTTCCATTTTCATAGCTTCCAATATCAATAATGCATCACCTTTGCTAACTGATTCACCAGAGCTTACAGCAACATCTAAAACCAACCCTGGCATGGGTGCTTTTAAATCAGACACTTTACTACTTGCTAAGTTATCCATTCCTAAACTATGCAATAACTCATCGTATTTATCTTTTGCATTAAACTTGTATTTAATGCCATCTACTTTTATAAAAAAAGATTTTTCTTCAGTGTTTATATTCAATACCTCCAAATTATAAGACTGATTGTCTTTAATAATGTGAAATGAACTTTCTCTTACCTTGATTACATCCCATTTAAATTCCGCTTCATTCAACAATCCTGAAATTCCATCTTTTTCTAATTCGATTTTAAAT
>JAJCYO010000128.1 GCA_029262875.1 Flavobacteriales bacterium | reverse complement strand
GGAAATTAATTTCCGCCTTTTTTATTTCGTTATTTATAGAGGTATTATTTTATCAAATTGATTTTTCCATGTTGGGTATGAGGAGCCCCACTGGCATCATATGTTACCACTTGCCATAAATAAACACCTTCATTTAATACTTGTCCAGTATTGTTCATTTTACCATTCCAAGGCTCAGTTTTATCAGAAGTTTGATAGATAACTTTACCTGACTTATTAATAATTGTCATTTCAAATCGAATATCCCAACCTAAAAGAGCGCCAGGAATAAAGACCTTATTTTCAGCGATGTTAGAATTAGGTTTAATACCATTTTGCGCAAATAAATCCATTTCATTTTTATTGACAACTTTAACAGTTGAGCTATTTATACAACCTTGAATGTTTTCAACTATTAGTGTTGCCGAGTAGTTTTTTCCTTTCTCTTTGTAAATTGTTTTTGCATTAACAGCAGTTGATGTTTCTCCATTTCCAAAATTCCATCTGTAGGTATTTTGTTTAATTGGATTTTTCACTTTAAAAGTGGTATAAGGGTATTTAAATTTGTTATCATTATGTTTAACAGAAGTTTCAACATAAGAGAAACCAACTTTTGGACTAGGTAAGATGGTTACCACATCTTCTAAAATAGTTGTATGTTCTTTACCTGTTTGTCTATTTAATAATGTTAAAGAAACAGTATAAGTGTGGCTATCTTTATAAACATGTTTTGGATTCGTTTTATGTGAGATGGTACCATCGCCAAAATTCCATGTATATGAAACAGGGTGGTCATTTTCCATGGACTCAAAACTTACTGTTTCCCCTAAGCATACTTTATTGTTGTAAACAATAAACTCCGAATTAACCAAGGTATTAGTTGGGTTAACTTTATCAGAAGAACCGTTGTTTTCTTTTATGTTTTTTACAGGTTTATCAACCTCAACTTTCTTTTTAACATCATTTTTTTCGATTTCACCTTCTGTTTCATTTTCTTCCGAAGCATTATCATTAGTAACTTCTTCTTTAACAAAATTGTCATTCGGTAATGCATTTTCTTCTTTTACAGGCTCAATAGCATTATCATCAACAATAATCTCTGAAGTATTGTCTTCAGCAATAATAGTTTCATTGATAATGGTTTCGTTGTCAGAGAGAATAAAATAACCTGAAATAGCTACAACAGCTATAATGGCAGCACTACCAAAAATATTCTTTTTTATTTTTGCTGCACGAATAGAATTTAGTTTTTGATCCATTTCAGTCCAATGAGCTTCATTGTAAGGAACATCAAACTGTTCTAATTTTTGTTTTATTATTTCATCAAAATTATCCATGTTTTAATCTGGCTTCTTTCTTTAATAGTATTTTTTTTAAATTCTGTTTTGCCTTTGCAAGATTCGATTTAGAAGTTCCTTCGCTAATGTTTAACTTCTCTGCTATCTCTTTATGCTGATAACCTTCAATTACATTTAAGTTAAAAACAGTTTTGTAAGCCGGACTTAATGACTGAATGGCTTCCATGATAACACTTTCACCAAACTGACTATAAATAGAGTCTGAGCTTTCTACTTTACTGTTTTCAAGAATATAGCCTTCATCATCATTAACCATATAGACATTTTTTGTTTTTCTAAAATGATCAATGGCGGTGTTAACCATTATTCTTCTAATCCAACCTTCTAAAGAACCTTCAAAATTGTACTTCTTTAAATTACTGTACACTTTCACAAACCCATCTTGCAATATATCTTTGGCGTCTTCGGCATTATTAGTATACCTGTAACAAACCCCCATCATTCTACTGTAAAAAATTTTATACAGTTCTTGTTGGGCCTTTCGATCACCTTTGACACATTTTTTAACTGTATCATCTAAAATATGCTGATCAATAGGATCCATATATTTACAACAAAGACGTGAGTTTCTAAAATTGGTTGCCTTTAGCAACGATTAATTAAAGTGAAGGTAATTATTTCTTTTATCATTATAGAAGAAAAAAACCGATGAATTTATGCATCGGTTATACTAAACAAAGTTATGATACGATGTATTAAAACTTATAAGATAACCCTATCCCTAAAACTTCTTTGAATTGGGTTCTTGGTCCAACAGCATCTGTAATTCCGTCATTATTATTATCAACTGCAATATCTATGTCATGGTCATATAGCAGTTGTGTAGACACCGTTGCCGCAATATATTTGTTTACTTTCATAGCAATTAATACTTCCCAGTTAACATCAACATGCTGTGGTTCTTCCGAATAATTTGAAAACAACTCTAATTTAGTTTGTAGGTTGACATTTTTCATAATGTCTTTCTTTAATAAAGCTCTTAAATATCCACCGTATTCAGAACGAGATTTTTTTCCATTGGTGGTTAATACTCCTAAATCATCAAATTCTGCTGGATCTACCCCGTATGCCCCTGCATCTGCTAAATTTTGATCATTTACCAATGTCATTTTCATGGTTACTGGAGATATAAATAAAGTGAAAACCTCGCTCGGCTTATAATCCATACCAATAGCACCCAATAAATAACCAGGAGCTAAAAAGTTAGAGATTTCCGTTGAATCATCAGGATAATTATACCCTACAGTCATTTGAGATTTAAAATTTATCAATCCCGCATAGTACCAATTTTTAAACGCTTTTTGTCCATACTTAGATGTAAAGTCAATTTTATCATCTGTTTTTCTAAAGTCGGAATCCCCTTGTTTTAAAATACCATAAGCCAAATCTAAAGAGTTGTCCCATGTTGAATTGCCTTTTTTTAAATTGGCAAACAGACTTAAAATACCATTTATGGAAACCGAATTTTCTCCTCCAGCGGACCAATTGGTTAAGCTAACTTGTGTAAGGTTTAAAGAAATAACCCCACCTGTTTTCCAACCATCTAAACTATCCTTACTTTGTTTTTTTAAACTTTCTTCTGCTTCGGTAGTTTGAGCAGAAACGGTTGTAATAAATGCAAGCAATACAAACGCACTAATTATTTTCTTCATTTCTATTTATTGTGTACATGAACATCCATTTGAGGGTAAGGAATATTTAGACCTTCTTTGTCAAACGTATTGTATACCTTTTCATTCATATTAAAAAATACCTCCCAATAATCTTCTGATTTCACCCAAGCTCTTACAGCAAAATTTACCGAACTATCTCCTAATTCAGATACAGCAACGAAAGGGGGTTCAGGTGTAGTTAATATTCTTTTGTCTTCACTCATTAGCTTGGTCAGAACTTCTTTAGCATCATCTGTTTTATCTCCATAGCCAATTCCAAAGCTCCAGTCAACCCTTCTTTTTTCTTCATTTGAGTAGTTAACCATGGATGAAGTAGATAACCCCCCATTTGGAATAATAATGGTTTTATTGTCGGGAGTTTTTAAGATGGTATTAAAAATTTGGATTTCGGAAACGATACCGGCATGACCTTGAGCTTCTATGAAATCTCCATTTTTGAACGGTTTAAATATTAAAATCATCACACCTCCTGCAAAGTTTTGTAACGTTCCCGATAGTGCCATTCCGACCGCTAACCCTGCGGAACCTAAAATAGCAATAAAGGAAGTCATTTCAATACCTAACATTCCCAATACACTAATCACAAGCATTACCTTCAGTAGAGAAGATACAATTCCTTTTAAGAAAGGTCTTAGAGAAGGGTCAACATTTCTGTTGGTTAGCAGTTTTTCAAACCCCTTAACCAATGTTTTTATAATAAGGCCACCTATTATCCATACTAATATAGCCCCTATGAGTTTCGGACCGTAAAAGAGAATTAAATCAATGATTTTATCGTAATAATTTTCCCAATTCATAATGTAAATTTTTTACAAGAATAAGATTTAATGCGTTGTTAGTGGGATAATTTTTTTCGTGAAAATTGAAAGGCTAACTTTTATAATTTAGGAAAAGAATCTTTTATTTTAACGAAAATTTGGTTTTACCAATATCAACCCCATCTGCATAGACTTCAACATTATATTCTCCAACAGGAAAATCCTCCGTTTTTTTCCAATCTATGGTTAATGTTTGTTGTTGATTTTTGTAATCTATTTGTTTTTTGGAGCTATATAACCCTCTTACTCCATTAAAATCAAATTTATTACTGTCGTCCGTTTTTTCCGATAAAACTTTCCCATCAGGTGTAAGTACTCGAACATAAACCCACTTTTTTCCAGGGATGGTGATACTGTTTTTTAGAATGGAAAACTCAGTTCTTATTTTCCCAACACGCTTAGCTCTATCTGTGGATTTTCCTGTATTGTTGTTTTTTATTTTGACTCCATAAGACTTTAATCCAGAAGTTTTAAGGTAAGAAGCTACAGTAACTAAGTCCGATAAGTCCTCATTTTTTTCCGTTAAGTTTTTCGTAATAGTTTTCTCTGTATTTAGCTCAGTTTTAACTACCTCATTTTCATTCCTTAATTTACCATTTATTTGGTTCAATGAATCGATCTGAACAACATATCCTTTCATAATAGTTCTTAGCGTTTCGGTTTCTTTTCTAAGCTTATAAATGGACCAATCTTTCCCTTTCGCTTTTTTAAGAAGTTCTTCGATTTTTGTTCTTTCGGCTTCCAATTCAGCACTTAGCTCTTCATTGTTAGATTCCATTTCTTTATACTGAGCAAGCATTTCTTCAAGCTCCCCTTGTACTTGGTCTCGTTCAGAAGTGACCTCCGTTAGTGCAATTCCTTCGGCCTCAAGGAGTTTTTGTAACTCAAGATTTTGCCATATTAAGTAGCCACAAAAACAGAATAAAAGAATAATTACAGCAACCAATAACTTGTTGGTTTTACTTCCTTTTTTTTCTGTTGTTGTAATTGTTTCTCCTTGTTTTTCCATTTAAAACCTAATTTTAATGTTTCAAAATTATATTATTTTGATGTATAGCCTTTTGAATATCCATAAAGTTATACATATTTATTTGTGCATAAAGCAGTATAATGATTAACGACTTTTTTAACCTAATATTTCCCAAATTGTGTTGTGCATGTAGTGCCACACTATTGAAAAATGAAAATACTATATGCATAGACTGTATCGTCAATCTTCCCAAAACAAACTTTCATTTAAACAAAGAGAACCCTGTAAATAAAATTTTTTGGGGAAGAGTTCAAATAGAAATGGCAACATCCTTTTATACTTTTAGTAAGAAGAGTAAGGTCCAGAATTTATTGCACCAACTGAAGTACAAAGGGGTTAAAGAGGCCGGCTTTATTGTAGGTGAATTGTTCGGTTATGAACTGGCAACAACGGAAGAGTTTAAAAACATTGATTTTATTGTCCCTGTTCCGTTGCACAAAATTAAGATGAAAAAAAGAGGTTATAATCAAAGCGAGTGGATTGCTAAAGGAATATCTGAAGCAATGAAAACTCCGACTAATTTAGACACGTTATATAGAAAAGTTGATTCAAAAACACAGACGAAAAAAAGTAGGTATAAAAGATGGGAAAACGTTGGTGAAATATTTGGAGTTTCAAATGAGAAACTCGACAACAAAAATGTTCTATTAATAGATGATGTGGTTACTACTGGAGCAACAATTGAAGCATGTGCTCATGTGCTTATTAAACAAAACTGTAAAGTTTTTGTTGCTACAATCGCTTATGCATAAAGTAAAAGCCCCCTTTCGGAGGCTTTATTTGCACTAACTAAACAGGAAGGTAATTTGTAGGTGGTAATTATTAATTAAATAACAGTTCAAAAGTAAACGACTAAGGGTTATCATTTTGTTAAAACTCCGTTAACAAATGTTAAAAAGTGTTAAAGGTTCAGCATTTGTGGGCTTTAAGCGTATTTTTGATAAGTGAAGAAGCAATACATTTACATATTAATAGGCATCATTACTTCTGCTCTAATTGGCTTGGTGACCATCCAAATTTATTGGATAGACAATGCCGTAACATTAAAAGAAGAAGAGTTTAAAAGGAATGTAAGGTCAGCTTTATTTTCTGTTTCAGATAAGCTGGAGAAAATAGATGCGGCATATAGAATTAAAGCGCATAAAAAGGGGCAGCAACTTTTTAATCAGCGAATGGATATGCTAAACACTTCTATAGAAAACGGAGGCGATTCTACAGCTGTTTTTCAACAAGATGGAGTAACCTATCAAATTAGTGAAGAACAAACAGAAAATGGTCAACATTATAAAAAGTCAATTCAAACAGTCTCACCAAATGGGCAGGTTGGTTTTCAAGTAAGTATCCAAGGACAAGGCCAGGTAACAGTTTCAAATAATGTTTTGAAGAATAACCAACCCTCAGTAATAAATGAAATGCTTCAAGATTTAGTTGGTAGTAGATACAGAACAATAAAAGAGCGAATAGATAAAAACATTTTAGATTCCTTACTTAAATCAGAGCTATTGAATAGAGGGATTAAGGCAAAATTTCAATACGGTGTTTTTGATTATAATGGAAATGAATTAATTGTTGATTCAGTTTCTAACATTAACAAAATAAGACAATCGGGATTTTATTCTCAATTATTTCCAAATGAAGTTTTAGAAACTCCTCATTTTTTGAGTGTCTTTTTTCCACACAAAAAAGGGTACTTACTTAGAACAATGTGGTTAATGTTATCTACCTCTGTTTTACTCCTCATTATCATTGTTTGGGCATTTACATTTACCATTCAAACAATATTTAAACAGAAAAAACTTTCAGAAGTTAAAAATGATTTTATTAGTAACATGACCCATGAATTAAAAACGCCTATATCTACTATATCCTTAGCTTGTGAAGCACTTTCTGACAAAGATATGTCTAACAATGAAGATATAAGGGGGAGTTACGTAAGTATGATAAATCAAGAAAACAAGCGGTTAGGGTTACTTGTTGAGAGTGTTTTAAAAAGTGCTACTTGGGATAAAGGAGATTTAAAACTGAAGAAAGAAGAATTTGATTTACATCGAATAATAAACGAAGTTTCAGATAATATTTTAATACAAGTAGAAAACAAATTTGGTAGTTTACATAAAAATTTAAATGCTTCGGCAACTATAGTGTCAGCAGATCAAGTTCATATTACAAATCTAATTTATAATTTATTGGACAATGCAAATAAATATTCGCCAGAGATACCTGAGATTACGATAACGACAGAAAACATTAAGCAAGGAATATTATTAACTGTTTCTGATAGAGGTCAAGGAATTAAAAGAGAAAATTTAAATAAGATATTTGAAAAATTTTACCGTGTTCCTACTGGAAATGTCCACAATGTAAAAGGATTTGGATTAGGCTTAAATTATGTGAAGGCAATTGTTGAAAGACATGGTGGGGAAATAACAGCATCAAGTATTTACGGAAAAGGAACAAGATTTAAAATATACATCCCTTTTAGCCATAACGAAAACGTATAATTATGAAAAATAT
>JAJCYO010000127.1 GCA_029262875.1 Flavobacteriales bacterium | reverse complement strand
TCTAACAATGCGATTGTATTGGGTGAGTTTGGTATTTATGTACCCAATGCCTTTACACCAGATGGAGATGGAATGAATGATGGGTTCTTCCCTAATGGATTTGGGATAGCCAATGAGGATTATACCTTTATGATCTTTGATAGATGGGGAGAGGTAATCCATGAGTCACATGCTAAGTTTGCACCATGGAATGGTACTTACAAAGGTAAGAAAGTACAAAATGGAGTGTATGTCTGGAAACTATTCTTTACCGATATCAATGGTAAATCCCACACGAGAATAGGACATGTTACTATTGTTAGGTAAAGAGTTTAACTTTATAGCAACTTTTTAAAGGCTTTTACGTCTACTATAGACATAGATGAATAACTCTTTTAATAACAAACCCCACTTAAAATTATTGGGAGTAGTCTGTTTTCTATTCTGTTCTGTATTAACTTACGGGGGAGACAACGAAGATACGCAAGTTTATTTTTCCGCAAAAACCATTGATGGTGAAATCACTAAACTTGAAAAAGTAATTTATTGGCCTTATACTGCGGCTTGGAATATGCCAGATACGAGTATTTGTCCAGGAACTTGTGTTACACTTGCAGCAATTGCTAATGCTGGGCATGATCCGCCATATACTTTTATATATACAGGGGCAGGAACCCCAGCCCCAAGTACACCTGCAGGAAGCCAGGGCTCATGGACTGACGTAAGTTTTACAGTTTGCCCTGCGGTAACAACAACCTATACGGTTAGTATCGATGATGCTTATGGAGATACTCCTGCGACTGCTTCAGTGACCATTACTATTTTACCTGCAGGAGATCCATTGTGCGGAGGCGTACCATGTAATATTAGTGCTTTAGGCGCAAATACAAGTGCATGTGCGCCTGCTACAAATACTTACGATGTAAGTGGAAGTATAACATTTGTAAGTCCCCCAGCTGGAGGAACCTTAACAGTTACTGACTGCCATGGGAATAATCAAATATTTAACCCTCCTTTTGTTAGTCCTATTAATTATAATATAATTGGTTTAACGGCCGATGGCTTAGCTTGTAATGTTGTTGCTGTTTTTTCAGCGGATCCTGCCTGTACCTTTACAACAAACTATAATGCTCCAGCTTCTTGTGTTCCTGCTGTGTGTACCATAACAAATTTAACAGCAAACCCAACGGCTTGTTCTATTGCTAATAATACGTATGATTTAAGCGGAAGTATTAGTTTTAATGACCCACCTGTAGCAGGAACCTTAACGGTAACAGATTGTAATGGTAACAATCAAATATTCAATGCACCTTTTGTTAGTCCTTTAAACTATAACATTACTGGTTTAACTGCTGATGGTCTTGGGTGTAATGTAACCGCTGTTTTTTCAGCAGATGCGGCTTGTACGTTGACAACCAATTACAATTCTCCACCAGCATGTAATGCTTGTACTACGGATGCTGGATTAGATGATAACTCATGTACACTTAGTTACAACCTAAATGGAACTCCAACTTCAGGAACAGGAACTTGGACCGGTCCAGCAGGAGCTATTTATACACCTAATGCGAATGATCCAAATGCAACTGTTACCGTATTGGTTCCTGGAGTTTATACATTTAACTGGTCAATAGTAGATGCTGCAGCATGTACTGCAAATGATGATGTAGACATCTCTTTCAGTTTTATGAGCATTCCAAATACAATAACCAATCCCACATGTAATGGAGGGAGTAATGGACAAGTAATATTAGCACCTCAAGGAGGTGGAGTACCCTATTCATATCAATGGAATGCTGCAGCTGGTAATCAAACTTCAAACCCTGGCATTAATTTATCTGCAGGAAACTGTATGGTAACTGTAACGGATGTATATGGATGTTCTTTAGATTCAACTTTTACATTAACAGAACCTGCTGCTTTTACTTATACCACTGCGTCTCAAAATGCTAATTGCGGATTACCAAATGGGTGGGCAACTGTAATTGGTTTTTCTGGTGGTACGCCAGGTTATACTTATAATTGGGGGGCTGGACCAACACCAAATGATACCGCTTTCAATTTGATGCCAGGGAATCATATTGTTTCAGTTATAGATGGGATAGGGTGTTCGGCAACATTTGGAATCACGGTAGCAGACAACCCATCACCAGTTGCTAATTTTACCATGACACCAAATCCAACGACTATTTTTAATCCTTTGGTTAATTTCTTTGATCAATCTATGGCTTATTCACCACCAATAACTTCTTGGAATTGGAATTTTGGAGGTCTTGATACGAATATTTTACAAAATCCAACTTATACATTTCCTGAAGATACGGGTAGCTATCCTATTACCTTGACGGTTGTTGATGCTAACGGATGTATTGATACCGTTGTTCAAACGCTTATCGTAAAAAGTGAATATGCCATTTATATTCCCAATGCGTTTACACCTGATGATGATGCGCTCAACGATGGGTTTTTCCCAACTGGTTTTGGGATTTCTGAGAACGATTATACGTTCATGATCTTTGATCGCTGGGGAGAACAAATTTTTGAATCAAATAAAAGATTCACACCATGGAATGGTACTTACAAAGGGAAGCCTGTTAAAAACGGAATCTATGTTTGGAAATTAGTCTTTACCGATTATAATGGAATAGATCACACCGAAGTGGGGCATGTTAATGTTGTGAGGTAATTCTAAAGCTTAACCCTTTCCTTAAAATCTACTGGAACTTTTTTACTGATACCTTTCGCTTTTGCTTTGATGTCTCCTTGAACTTGAAGTTCAACAGAATTTTTAGTTATTAATCCCATTAGAATAGGAAGCGCTCCAGAGGCAATGTCTTTAAGACTGGATTGAATGGTAAAACGATAAATAGTATTCGATTTTTTCTTGAGCTTAATCTTTTCTTTGATATTAGCCGTTCCCATTTTCTTTCCTTTCAAGAAAATGGACAAATCAGAATTAACAATACTAATGTCATATTTGTTAGGGTTCTTAATTTGCATCGCAACTTCCACATCAATTGCTTTGGTTGAAATCTCTTTTATTCCAACATCAGTAACTTTTACAATTTCAACTTCTTTGTATTGAAGACAGCTCGTAAGGCCAATAGCAAAAAGGAAAATAAAAGAATATTGAATTAAATTTCTCAAATGAATATAAATACAGGTTGTTAAGTAAACGTGAATTTACGCTTGTTTATGATATTCAGCAAAATATTTATAGAATAAAGGAATGGTTTCTATTCCTTTAAAATAGTTAAATACTCCATAATGTTCATTAGGAGAATGAATGGCATCAGAATCTAAGCCAAACCCCATTAAAACAGATTTTAGGCCTAATTCTTCTTCAAATAATGCAACAATAGGAATACTTCCTCCACTTCTAACTGGGACAGGAACTTTTCCATAAGTATCTTCCATTGCTTGCTTTGCAGCTTTGTACCCAATAAAGTTTGTTGGTGTAACGTACGGAGTTCCACCATGGTGAGGAGTCACTTTTACAGTTACAGAACTTGGGGCAATACCGTTAAAATAATCCGTAAATAGTTGTGTGATTTTTTCGCTGTCTTGATGTGGGACCAAGCGCATGGATATTTTTGCATAGGCTTTGGATGCGATAACGGTTTTGGCTCCTTCACCTGTATAACCACCCCATATACCATTTACATCTAATGTTGGTCTAATGGAAACTCTTTCCATTGAGGTGTAACCTTCTTCACCATGAACATCACTTAAATCAATAGACTTTTTATATTCTTCTACATCAAAAGGTGCTTTAGACAATTCCAATCGATCTTCTTCGCTGAGTACTTCAACATCATCATAAAATCCAGGAATGGCAATGTGGTCTTTGTCATCTTTCATTTTAGCGATCATCTCGCATAAAATATTAATAGGATTTGCAACTGCTCCTCCATATAAACCAGAATGCAAATCACGATTTGGCCCTGTCACTTCAACTTCTACATAGCTCAAACCTCTCAGTCCAACTGTAATCGAAGGAATGTCATTTGCAATTATTCCTGTATCAGAGATAACAATAACATCTGCTTTAAGTTTTTCTTTATTTTCTTTAACAAATGTTCCTAAATTTTCAGACCCGACTTCTTCTTCGCCCTCTATCATAAACTTTACGTTACAAGCCAATGCATCTGTTTTCATCATGGTCTCAAAAGCCTTAACGTGCATGTACATCTGACCTTTATCGTCACACGATCCTCTTGCGAAAATTGCTCCGTCAGGATGAGCTTCAGTTGTTTTAATAACTGGTTCAAAAGGAGGGCTGTCCCATAAATCTAATGGGTCAGCTGGCTGTACATCATAATGCCCATAAACCAATACCGTTGATAAATTTGCATCAACAATTTTTTCTCCATAAACAATTGGTTGACCTGCAGTAGGGCAGATCTCCACGTTTTGAGCACCAGCTTCTTCTAATCTTTTTTTAACTTCTTCTGCGGTTTTGGCAGTATCAGCATCATAAGAAGAATCTGCACTTATTGATGGGATTCTAAGCAAATCCATCAGTTCATCAAGAAAACGTTCTTTATTTTGAGAAATATAATTATTGATTTCAGACATATAATCCAGTTTAAATAGGCGATGAAAATAATAATTATTTTCTGTTGTCGAGCAAGAATAACTACTTAAATAAAATTTAAATAAACGTTAGAATTCCAACAATTGCTGTTATTTATTTAATTTTATGGCAACCTTTTTACGGTTAAATAAGTCTTATCTGTATAAATTTGCATTTTATCGAAAAAATGGGACGATTTGTCTTTTCAATATTGTTAACAATTACCGCATTAGTGGCTAACGCCCAATTAACGGTTACAACAGGTGCACTAACACCTACCCAATATGTACAGAATGTATTGATTGGTGGTGGTGTAACCGTATCCAATGTTACTTTTTCTGGCCAATTGGATCAAATAGGGGAGTTTAATGCTGCCAATACCAATCCATTGTTGGGAATTAATAATGGAATTATTTTGGCCACGGGAGACATTAACAATGCTTTAGGACCTAATAATACAGGTAGTGCTTCTTTAGGTGGAGGTAATTTTGGTGTAGGAGACCCGGATTTAGATATTTTGGAAGGGACTGGTGTTGGAACAAATGATGCAGCAATCTTAGAATTTGATTTTATTCCAACTGGAGATACGGTCAAGTTTAATTTTGTTTTCGGATCTGAAGAGTACCCTGAGTTTGTAAATTCAATTAATGATGTTTTTGGTTTCTTTTTGAGTGGGCCAGGAATAACAGGACCTTTCTCTAATAACTCAATGAACATTGCATTGGTTCCTGGAACACCAACGCCTGTAACAATTAATACAGTTAACCCAACAACAAACGCTGCTTATTATGTAGACAATACAGTAAATACAGGCGCTCAGACCATCCAGTATGACGGTTACACTGTTGTGATGACTGCAATTGGGGTTGTTCAATGTGGTGTTCAATACCACATAAAAATTGCGATAGCGGATGCATCTGATACCGCTTGGGATTCTGGTGTTTTTTTAGAAGCAGGAAGTTTTTCAAGTAATACAGTTACACTAAGTTCTAATATTGATATTAATGGGAATGATTCCATCTTATATGAAGGTTGTGGAACAGCTTATTTAGACTTTGTTAGGGACAACTTAACCGATACTTCTACTTATAATTTTACGATTACTGGAACAGCAGGACCTACTGATTATTCCATAAGCAACAACAGTGTCATTTTTCTTCCTGGACAAGATACAGTTACTTTATCGTTTAACGCATTGTTAGATGGTTTAACGGAACCGTTGGAAACAGTAAACATTCAATTGATTCAAATTATTTGTGGTGTACCAGATACCCAAACCGTTACTTTTTTTATTAGTGATTACCCACAACCACAGCTCACAACAATGGATACCTTAAAACCGTGTGGGTCTCCTGATTCCATTCCCATTTGGGTTAACGTGTTAGGCCCTCCTTATACTACAGTATGGAACACCGGTGACACAACAGACACCATTTGGGTCAACCCTGTTACGACCACCACATACTATGTTACCGTTTCAGATACCTGTGGGGTATACACTGTTATGGATAGCGTTGTAGTTACTGTTGGGAATCTACAGGTAAACGTATCAGATTACACCATGACTTGTTTGAATGAATTGGTCACTTTAACAGCGAATATTGTAAATGGGGCCGGTAACGAAACCATTTTATGGAGCAATGGAGCTACAACTCCATCTATACAGGTGAGTCCTACAAGTACTCAGCCTTATTGGGTTACGGTCAATGGAGGGTGTTCTGCTTCGGATACGGCTACTATAACTGTACCTATTTTTGCACCAGTTGTTTTAACCATAAACAACAACATTAGCCTAACCTGTCCAGGGGATCCTGTTATTTTAGCTGGCAATATGGTTGGTGGCAATCAGGCTCAAACAATTTCATGGACCGATGGCTTAACTACATTTACAGGAAACAATATATTAGTGAATCCTATTGCAACAACAACTTATACCGCATGGGTTAATGATGCATGCGCTGCTGATGGTGATACAGTGTCATTTACGGTAACGGTTCCTGTCTATTTACCATTACAACTTACCCTTTCTGATGACACATTAATTTGCGTTGGAGATCAAGCCACTTTAGCAACATTAGTTTCAGGTGGCGAAGGAACATACAGTTACTTGTGGAATGATGGTTCTACTTCGAGCTCAATGCAAGTTTCTCCAACTACAGATATGGGTTATAATGTTACAGTTACGGATGGTTGTGGAAATCAGCTTTCTTCTTCTGTTTTTGTATCTGTTGTAGCACCAACAGCTGATTTTAATTATGAGTACACTGGACAATTTACAGTTCAGTTTACGGATTCATCATACAATGATATTGTTGCTACTTGGTGGACGTTTGGAAGTAGTGGAGCAACTACTGAAACAAATCCATTACATACCTTTGGTTATGATGGGTCTCATGATGTATGGTTATTAGTACAAGATGTTAATGGTTGCTATGATTCTATCATGCAAACGATTAAGCCTCCTTTATTTGTTTATGGACCTAATGCTTTCTCTCCGGATGGTGATGGACACAATGATATCTTTAAATTTAAAGGAATGGGAATTGAACATTTTGAATTGATGATTTTTAATCGTTGGGGTGAAATGTTGTTTTCGGCAAACTCTATTGACATCGGTTGGGCTGGAAATTACAAAGGAGAACCTGTTCCTACTGGAGTGTATGTTTACAAAGTAAGAGCAGAATCTTACGAAAACGTGGTGTTTGAAAAAGCTGGAAGCGTTAACCTGATTAGATAAGAATCTCCCCCGTCATTTCTTGAGGAATAGCAACATCCAATAATTGTAAAATAGTTGGAGCGATGTCCGCTAATTTTCCATCTTTTATTTCAACAGCATCATTGTCTATTAAAATACAAGGCACAGGGTTAGTGCTATGAGCAGTATTTGGAGAACCATCTTCATTAATGGCAAAATCTGCATTGCCATGATCCGCAATGATGATAAACGAATAGCCGTGTTCGATGCCTTTGGTTACAATTCGATCGACACAGTTGTCTACTTTTTCAGCAGCACTTGTAATTGCCGAGTAAACACCAGTATGTCCTACCATGTCTGTATTGGCAAAGTTTAAGCAAATGAAGTCAGCACTTTCATTTTCAATTTCTGGTAGGATGGTTTGGGTTACTTCTTCTGCACTCATTTCTGGTTGCAAATCGTAAGTAGCCACTTTTGGTGAGTTGACCATGAGTCGTTTTTCACCATTAAATTCGCTTTCTCTTCCTCCAGAAAAGAAAAAGGTAACATGCGGGTATTTTTCTGTTTCAGCAATTCTAATCTGAGATTTGTTGCTGTTGGCTAACACTTCACCAATGGTATTTTGCAAATTTTCTTTGTCATATACCACATGTACATTTTTAAAATCTCGGTTGTAGTTGGTCATGGTGACGTAGTGCAAGGGAATGGTTTTCATTCCTTCTTCAACAAGGTCTTTTTGGGTCAACGCAATGGTAATCTCTCTACAACGGTCTGTTCTAAAATTAAAACAGATAACGACATCGCCAGGTTGTATTCTTCCAACGATTTCATTTTTCTCATTCACTTTTACAATTGGCTTAATGAATTCATCTGTGATAAAACTGTCATAAGATTGTTCTACCGCCCGTACAAGATTGCTATTTTGTTTTCCTCTTCCCTTTAAGAGTAAATCGTAGGCTTCTTTAACTCTTTCCCAACGGTTATCTCTATCCATAGCGTAATAACGGCCTATAACAGAAACTAATTCTCCACCAGAATGGCTCAGGTGATTTTCGAGTTGTTCAAGTTGTCCTTTGCCACTTTTTGGATCACAATCTCTGCCATCAGTAAAAGCATGAACAAAAACATTTTCTACCTCGTTTGCTTTGGCAATATCACATAATTTGTAAAGGTGGTTTTGATGAGAGTGAATGCCTCCATCGGAAACCAAGCCCATAAAATGAACCGCAACGTTGTTCGTTTTAGCGTGGTTGAAAGCAGCCTTTAACACTTCATTTTCAGCGATAGAATCATCAGCACAAGCATTATTAATCTTGGCAAAATCTTGGTAAACAATTCTTCCGGCACCAATGTTTAAATGGCCTACTTCAGAGTTGCCCATCTGACCAGCGGGTAATCCAACATCTTCACCAGAGGTGCTTAAGGTAGAATAAGGGTACTTTGATAAGCAGCTATCAAAAAAAGGAGTGTTGGCATTGTAAATGGCATCCGATTTAGATTTGTCTCCAAACCCCCAGCCATCTAAGATTAAAAGTGCTACTTTTTTTGCCCCCATCAAATAAGTTTTGAGCAAAGTTAATTCTTTCCTATGAACCACCAAAGCCTATTGGCATACTCTTTAAACCATAGGCCATTTTGAAGAATGCTTCTAAGGAAAGTGTTGAATAAAAATGATTTATTACTTTTAGGGTAATAACTAATATTCATGGAAAATTTAGTAGAATATTTGGTTCCTTGGGTTATTACCAATGTTGTTGCGATTCTTTTGCTGATCGCTGCAATATGGAAACCTAAATTGTCACGATTGCTTTTCTCTATATTGTTTGGTTGGGCATGTTGGATTAATTATACCACGGCTAACAATACACCGGAAGATTATTTAAATTATGCTACGCTAACTCCTTTCGAGTTTTATCGTGAATTTATTAACGGTTGGTTTAAAGAGCACGTTACTATTATGGTAACACTTATTTCGATAGGTCAAGGAATGATTTCGATTGGGATGCTTTTGAATAAGTGGTTTGTGCGACTTGCATGTGTAGGGGCAATTGTATTCTTGATGGCAATTGCTCCGTTAGGAATAGGTGCTGGATTTCCGTTTTCAATTACAGTTTCAATTGCACTGTATTTTATTTTGAAAAAAGACGGTTTAAACTTCATTTGGAAAAAAGAGTCACATTGAAAAGCAAGAAAGTAATTGGCATACCCTTTAAACCACTTGTCGTTTTGACCACGGCATCAGGATGATGTCTTGAGGTTAAAGCAACTTTCTTATTTTTTGTACTTTTAGAGGCATGAGGTTATTTATGTTGTGGAAGAAGAATTAGACTTGCACTCGTAGTAGAGTCAATATTAAATATGGTCTATTATCTACCTTAGGTTCTCCATCATTTTTTGTTAACTCTAAGACCTTAAATTTCTCCTTACATACTCCGTTAGAATATAAACCGATAAAGAATGACCCATTTTTCTGTTCAAATTTGACATCGAAAGAGTTAGGATAAACAGCACCAATATGTCCATAAGAATCAACATAATTAATTTTCGATTTTCCAATTAGATTCCAACTTCTTATGAGTGAACAGTTGTTCTTTTGGGAAGCATATTGATAATTCCAAGCTATAATTGTATCCCTTGTAGAATATGAACTATCTGAATTACAAATATTCCAAGAGTTATATTCTCTCTTATAAGAATCTTGATAGCCGTCACTCCAGGCTTTTTTTACAAACCCGTTATATTTACCCAAATACATATTCTTAAATATTGTTTTTAGTTCTGTGGGGTTGATTTCTTCTTGCCCAAAACCATTGAGCCCAGTCAGAAGTAATAATGATATAGCTAATATTTTCTTCATTTCATATTCAAAATTCAATTACATAGTAATTGATGCAACAGCATTTTGGATTCCATAAATTATCTTCAACAAAATAACGAATAATCTCAACTTTTAATATTTCTTCCTACTTTTAGAGAATGAGGATTAAACCAATTCTGTTAATATATTTTATATACATTCTTTCGAGTTTATTATCTATGTATTTTGCTGGAATTGGAAATGCACATGCTTTATCAAATACAAATTTTCTTAGTTGTTTTTGTTGGGATATGTGCCAAATTAGTTTTCCACAAAACCTAATTATAATAGGACTCGAATCTATATCAGCATTTATTCTATTTAACCACTTTTTAAAATATTCATTAAAGAAATCTATTTTATTTGCTGTAGGATTTTCTTTTGTCTTCGTCTATATAGTTGAATGGTTATATTTATTTACAGAACTATTTGATTTTAATTGGCAGTTGAACATTTATGGTGTTGATTTTCCATTACACGTGGCTTTTGGTAGAATGTTTGTTATTGCTGTTTTACTGATGGTAATTTTGGTTTTAATAAGGAAGAGATTGATAGATGCTAAATAGACTTTTCATAATATTAATCGGAATTGCCCTGGTTGGGTGTGGGAATTCAGAAATCAGTTCAGAGGAAATTGACGATTCCAATGATGAACTTTCCAAGTACGTTCATAATTCCTTAAGCATGCGACATGCTTATATTACTGAGATTGTTGAGGTAGACGATAAAGGTAAAGTCAATTACATAAAAGTTGATTTTGTAAATTACTATACTGGTTCAGAGGCTACGGAAGCTGAATGGAAGGATAAGGCTTATATGGTTCTTGATGGGGACACAATAACTGGGATTACTGATGATTACTATATTTCAAATATAAACGATAAGTTAAGGACTTTTAAGGTTTCGGAAGATGTTCTTATAGCTTTTAATTCTGCTTATCCAGAAAGGTCTCCTAATGCTGAAGGTAAGTTCACAGATATTGTCTATTTGGATGAGTTTGTAGAGAATCACTCTTTAGTTATGTTTTTCTATAAAGATGATGTTGTCGAATCAATTCAAGAAGTATTTCTACCATAGCATTGCCCAAAACTCCACTCCATTCTCGAAATCATTCCACTCCGTTAAATCTGTGTTAAAATCAAAAAACCTCAACTACAATGTAGAAGGTGTTAAAAATTAGGCTGTGGAAGAGGTAATTATTTATTTGGGCTAAGTTTAATTGGAATTGTATGTTGTACGTTAACTTTTTTTCCTTCATGCTCTGCAGGAGACCATTTAGGCATTTCTTTAAATACTCTTAATACTTCTTTGTCAATCAACTCATGAGCTCCTTTAAGAATTTTGACATCATACACCTTACCTTTTTTATCTATATGAAATCTTACTAAAACTAATGCATTTAGATTAACACCAATTAGAGGGTATTTAATTTCATCTCTTAGATAGTTGTTAAGTCCTTCTGTAGTTCCGTTTAATAATGGCTTTTTATCGACAGTAACAAAAATCATAGTTCCTTGTGGTAAGGTTTCTTCTATTATTTTGTTTTGATTATAAGGCTGGTCAAATTCATTTACAAAATCGCAATCATTTTTATAGTGTGCTTTTGCTTTATTATCTCCTAAATCTGCTGCCATTTTTAAATCTCTACAAGCACCTTCTTTATCCTTCATTAATATTTTTAAATCTGCTCTGTTTCTTAATGCATTTGTATAGTATTTGTTTTTTTCATATGCTTTATTATAATAATCCAAAGCTAATACATACTCTTTTTTTTCGGTATATATCTTGCCTAAATTATTGTATGGAACAGCAAGAGAAGGTTCTAATTCAATAGCTTGTTTATAATATTTGATTGCCTCATCTTTATTCCCTATAAATGAATAATAACGAGCCATATTTGAACTACTTGTTGCCCAATTAGGGTAGAGAGCTATTAGTTTTTCGAAATCCTTTCTTGCTAAGTCGACACTGTCTGCTTCAAAATAAACTAATCCTCTATTGTTAATACTTGTTTTATGAGTGGAATCAATTATAATGGCACTGCTATAATCAGCAATTATTTCATCTGAATGGTTATTGTCTTTATATAATAATTCCTTATAGTAGGCTCTGTAGTAGTAATAATCTGGATTTTTTGGTTTTAGTTCTATGCATTTGCTTAAATCATCAACAACTCCTTGATAATTTTCTATTTTTTCTTTATAAGTTGCTCTGGTAAATATTTTCTGGTCATCTTTTGGATTGAGGTTAATGAAAAATGTAATGTCCTTAATTTTACCTCTGTAGTAATTCCATTGGGTTGTATCTTTTTCCTGCCCAAACCCAGAGAGTCCAACAAGTAGTAAAAATGATATGATGAGGATGCTCTTCATTTTAGTTTCATTCGATTTTGTTTACTGCAACTTTCTTGCCCATATCATATGTAATAGTTTTTTCTAACACCCCTGTCTTTTTGTTGTAATATTCCCAAACACCAATCTTTTTAAAGTAGCCATTTGTTTTTGCTATTCTTCTTACTCGACCTTTATGGTATTTTATATATTCATTAATGTGGTAAACGGGTTTGATGCCACCACGAGAGCCTATTTTGTAAATTATTTTATTGGGGTCTTTAAACTCATATTTTGTAGTTCTCTTATAAGTTATAATGTCTTCCTTGTCATACATTGTCTCAGTAACAATATCTGGCTTATAAATTAAATGGCTTTTTAATTGCCCCGTATTTCTATAGAATTTTCTATCCAACCACCAGAGTAATGTATCACCAAAAATCTTATTGTATAATCTCCATATTATTTCTTGTTGTGAAACTATTCCATCATTGTAAAACTTTTGTCTTATAATGGTATCAATAGGTATAGAAGAATCAAAAAATTCTTTCTGGGTTAGTTTTATAGGTTTGTGTTTGGTTTCTATGGTATTCTCTTGCCCAAACCCATAGCTTCCCAGCAGCAGCAAAAATGATATGATGGTGATGCTCTTCACTTTTCTTCTTTTTGAATTGGTCCAAGTAAAAATTCAGTAGATTCTACTAACACACCATTCTTATATTTTGCAGATGCTATTTTTCTTCCATCTGTGTAATAGCGAAAATACTTACCATTCCTTTTTCCATTTTTAAAGGTAACTAAGGATTCTAATTTCCCGTTTTTGTGATAGTATTTCCATTTCCCAGTTTTTCCTCCATTTTTGTATTTCCCAGTTATTTTAGGATTACCATTTTCAAACCAAGAAATAATTCTTCCATGTTCAGCACCTATTTGATTCCCATACCTCAATTCTTCTTTGATTTGACCGTTCGAATAATAAGATTTACTCCAACAGTTTTTTGTTTGACCATTTTTGTATTGAACAATAGTTTCTAATTTATTAGTCTCTGGATAATAAGATACCATTACACCATTAAATGGCATGCTATCACCAATGATATGCATTCGTGCATTTTCCCAATCGTTATTTAGAACATTAAGTTTGAGGTTTTCTGCTTTTACTGTATCTACTTCTTGCCCAAATCCATGGCTTCCAAGCAGTAGAAAAATTGATATGATTAGGATGCTCTTCACTTTAGTTTTTCTTTTTCAATAGTTGTTTCCAGTAGCTTTTCGGTCTTTCTAATATAAATATCTCTACAGATAAACATACTGGATTATTTGGAGTCTTAACGATGACCATTTTTGCTCGACCAGAAGTGTTTCCACCACCAAAACCAATTTCAGCAGAAAATGCTTTTTTTGAAATGTAAGTTGTACTATCAATCATTATCCACTTGTATTTTTTGTCATGGAGAATTTTAGATAGGTTTTTATCAGAACAGTCACTGCAATAGTATTCCAGATAAATACTATCACTCAAGTTTGTATTATCAAAGAAGTAAGAAGCGTTAAGCTTATCGTATCCTCCCAAAGAAGCAAACAGTCCCCCAGGAATATCCTTGAAGTATGAAGTTGAATCAGAAAACTCTTTAGGGAAATCAAACAGATGTATAGACTTAATATCTTCTTTAGACATCCTTATATAGTCTTGACTATACCCATTGCTTCCAAGGAGCAGCAAAAATGATATGATGATGAGGTTTTTCATTCTTTTATTCGAACATAATGGGTTTCTTCACTATAACCTTTATCTCCATAATATGTTATAAATTTATTTGAGTCCAGAAATTTGATTTTTAATTTTTCGTCAATGACCTCCTCGTTGGAATAGGAGTACAAAATTTTATTTCTCTTGATTTCCCAAAAGAATCTTGATGGAGCCCAATTAGTTTTGGAAAAGGTAATTTTATGTTCCACAATTCCATTCTCATAAAACTTGGTATACCCATATTTTTGTGATTGTTCTACTGAACCTTCATACAATTCAACAATCGAATCGGCTTCATATTCTATGCAATAAACAACAACCCATTTCCCTATAATCTCCTCACTTTTGTTTTGCGCAAAGACATTCCCAACTAATCCAATCAACAATATTAATAGTAGCTTCTTCACTCTTCTAAAGTAGCGAATAATCTGAACTTTTAATATTTTCATTACTTTTAGAGAATGAGCAATTTGACTGAAATAACGACCAGAAGGTTCCTGTTAAGAAAGTTTGAACAAAGTGATATTGAAAATGTTTATAGGGGACTTTCTCATCCAGACATTATAAAGCACTATGGAGTGAGCTTTGATACTCTTGAAGCTACACAAGAGCAAATGGATTGGTTCAGTGATTTAGAAAAAAATGGAACAGGTGTTTGGTGGGCTATTTGCTCAAAAGATAATGAGGTGTTTTATGGTGGCGGTGGATTAAATGATGTCGATAAAAAAAATAAAAAAGCTGAAGTTGGATTCTGGGTGTTAAGGGATTATTGGAGGCAAGGAATTATGACTGAAGTAATGCCTGGAATAATTGAGTATGCTTTTGAAAAAATGCAACTAAATAAAATAGAAGGCTTTGTTGAAACTGGGAATGATAATTGTAAAAAAGCATTAGAACGACTCAACTTTACTCATAAAGAATGTAGAGAAAATTGTGAAGTAAAAAATGGAGAAAATCTTAGTTTGGATTTATATATAAAACAGAAATAAGTCCACTCCGTTTTCAAAAGTAGTCCACTCTGGTAAATTTGGTTTAAAATCAAAAAAACCTCAACTACAATGTAGCACTGAAGGAACTTGGTATACCCTTTAAACCACTTGTCGTTTTGACCACGGCATTGTAAATGCCTTGTGGTTAAAATGCCCAAACCCATGGCTTCCAAGCAGTAGAAAAATTGATATGATGAGGAGCTTCTTCACTTTAGTTTTTCAAGTTGTTCTTTTGCCATTTGTTTAACAGAAAGTCTGAAGTCTGAATGTTCACATACCTGTTCATATTCAACTATTTTACTGGATAATATTTTTTCTAACACAAGTTTATTTTCGACCAAACTGAACGCTTCTTGTAAAGATGATAGTTTATATCCATGCATGGTTTGGTCAATATCTTTACAAGGCTCCAATAAGAAATTTGGCAATGAATTATTATCAATATGATGGTTCAAGGAATCAGCCCATAGAATAATTATTTCATCTCGACCTGGTAAGCTTATATCATCAATGGGTTCAAGAGTTTCCGTTGAAAATTTATATTCTCCAGAATCAACACATCCAGCAGAAGCAACAATCAAAACGACCAATATGATAAACAGTTTTCTCACTTTAGTTCTTAATCCAATCAATATCTTTAAAAGCTAAAACATATGGAGTATATGCATCATATGTATCTTCGCTTTGCATCCATTGTTCATTAAATTCAGCATCAATATCAACCACATAATTGCCCTTCCTAAATGGTATATTTAAAGAACCTATCGAAGTGCAATTAATAAATTTGACACTCATTTTATCACTTGATGTCAAGTTAGTTATCACTATTTCAAATATATCTTTCCCATTTGCTGTTTTAATAATAGTACGAGGTCTATCTGGATGAACAACCAATGAACTATCTATAGACATAATACCTTCAATTTCTTTGTAAACAGAGATTGAAAAGTCCTTCTCATGACTCACTAACTTGAAGTTTCTTTCAAGATGTGGTGTAATTTTATCCTTGTAGTCAAAATGAACAAGATTACTGTCAGAATACAATCTAAATCTAATATTAAAACCTTCATAACCAAGGCTATTTACTAAATAATACTCTTCTTCAAAAGGAGGAATTGATTCATTATCAATATTAATAAGGTTGTCCTTATCTAAAACATGTAAATCTTCTTTTACAGGCTCAGTTTTTTCACCACCACAACCAGTTGCAGCAGCAACAATCAAAATGATTAGATATGTTAGGAGGTTTTTCACTTTAGTTTGTATAAGTTTTATTCTGGTATGAATCTATTACGCTAATTAGTTCTCCTTTGTTATTATAGTCAAACATTAAGTCTGTTGAAGTTCCCGAATACTCTCCTCTTACTTTAATAACCATTCCGTTTAAATCAACATGGAAATTCTCATAAAGATGGCAAATACTTTCATCTGTTCCTTTGCAACAAGTCTTGTAAATTATTTCATTTTCTAAAGTGTCAATACATTCCCATTTTTTATTAAGAGGTAATCGTATCATATAAGTAAACATTGAGGTGTCTAATCTCTCAAAAGTTGGATTTGGAGATATTGAACTTGTTACCTCTAAGTTATCTTCTTCAATGGTATTTCCACATGAATATGTAAAACAAACAATCAATATGAATAGTAGTTTCTTCACTTTAGTTCAATTTCTTCTTCTTTTATTAATTTACCTTTCTCCCAATGTTCAGTTTTTATTAAAACTGCTTCTTTGTTCCAATATTCCCACTTTCCGACCTTATTAATATAATCTGTTTCGTTTCTTCCTTTAACTCGAAGATTTCCGTTACAATGGTATCCAGTGAATGAATATCCTGTTGAATCATAAAATGTTTCAGAATAAAGTTCTCCTTCTGAACAGAAAGTAGCTTTATAACCTATCGTATAAGTGTCTTTAGATTGGGAGTAAATTTTTATCCTCCCATCTTCATAGTAGTCGTAGGAAAAGCCAACACCGTTATTATAGATTCCGTAATGTTTTATTTTTCCATTCTCATATATCTCCAATAATATCCCATCAAGTTGATGTTTTTCGTTCACATTGAAAATTTCCTTAATAGTTCCATTTTCATAATAAAGAATGGTTTTTCTTATTTTATTGATAGGATTATAATATCTAACTTTTTTCATTTTCCCAGATTCGGAAAAAGTAGTGTCAGTTTTAATTATTTCATAAGTCGTTAGGCGGCTGTCCATATCAATCATTGCTTTTGACATGTCAGATTGCCCAAACCCATAGCTTCCAAGCAGCAATAAAAATGATATGATAAACAGGTGCTTTTTCACTTTATCATCCATATTTAATCCGAACATATATCTCCAATGTATCTATTGAACGATATTCTTTAAATAACTTTTTAGAATTTGCATAATGGGTGATGTATAATCTATTATCCTCAGTTATATATTCAATACTGTCGCCTTTACTATTAGCATTTTCATTTATTTCTTCTATTATATTTGCGTACCAGTTTTCCAATTCCTCATACTTAGCTTTATCACCACCACATCCAACGACAGCAGAAGCAACAATCAAAACGGATAATATGATAAACAGCTTCTTCATTTTAGATAAAAATATTCTTGAAACACCCATTTATCACAATTTTTAGGGATAAGGTTAGTCTTATATTTTTGAGTCGTAACCCAATCAGAAACTTGGGTTTTCCACTCTTGGTTTTCTTTGCCATCTACTTCGGCTTTAAGCATAAAAATTTCACACTTTCCATCCTTATCAATTGTGCCATAAACAAGAATGTAATATTTGCAGTCTGCATACTCTTCAACCTCTGTTTTATTTAATCTTGTAATTAGGAATTTTTTAAAATTCTTTCCATTTTTTAAATCTGGGAAAATGTAATTTTTTGGATATTTTATTTTGTTATAAATTACCTCTTTGGGAAGGTTGTAATTTTTGATTTTATCAGAGAAGTTGAAATCATTTTTATTAGCTACAGATTTTATTTTTCCTGTTTTTATATCCAATCTAACAACTCTACCTTCCTCGGTTAAAATGTTAAGGGTGTCATTTTTAATAAACATTTTTTCATACCACAAAGTGTGAGATACGGTGTGAGTCAATATGGTTTTGTTAGTTACTAAATCATCAATTCGATAGTGTTTGGCACTATCTTCTTTGTTGTAAATGGTAATTAGGACTTGGTCCTCATAATTATCGTGTCCCCACATCCAATATTCAACAGTCACAAGTGAGTTTCCATTATTACTTATGAAAGAGGAAGAAGGTAAATAATTGTCAATGGAGTATAACTCTTCATTTGTTTTTGAATCGAAGACAATTGTTTTACCAAAATTAGTAGCACCAAATCTGTAATACGGAATGGATTTGAAATAGAACTCACCATTTTCAGAATACTTGTCATATTGATATGCTGAACCATATGAATCAGCTTTCACAAAAGAGCATAAACTCATTAAAACCAATATGGTAAAGAGTCTTTTCACTTTATCTTCCAATAAAAAGAACCTATATAATAGGGTGGAAATGAAGAATAATTTACTCCTTCCATCATGACTATGTCCCCTACTTTTAATTTTCTAATCTCTACATCCATTTTTAAGCTATAATTCAATTCTCCTCTGGAAATCTGAATGAATGTCCCATCTTTAATCAAATTTATATAAAAATTGAAATTGATACTAACCTTGACTTTCCCAATCGTATCTTCTATGAAAATGGGCTTATAAATCATCATTTTTAGTAAGCTATCTTTCTCGATTTCTCCAACATACGAGGCTTCGATAAATCCTACAGAATCTTCGAAGGCTCTAACAAAACCATTTTCATTATCCAGGATTGAATACCTTGTGTGTAAGGCTGTTTTTAACGTATCAAGGGTTTGATTGGCGATTGCATACCTATAATCTATAAGCGGTCTTGAAATTATTGAGTCACCAAATTCATCATAAGGACTGTAATATTTACCCAATTCAAGACTATAGTTGCTAAATTTCAATTGAATTGTGGAATCAACTTGCCCAAACGCATACCCTCCAACAAGAAGTAAAAATGATATGATAAACAGTTTCTTCACTTTAGTTTATAATTTGAAATGCAATTAGCTTTGCCAGAAATGTTACTGAAAATATTATTCCAATTATACCTACAAAAATTAGACCCCATTTAAGTTTTACGCTTTTAATAAATAAATTTAATATAGCTGGAACGATAAAAATGTTACAGCCAATTAAAAATGGTGTTAATGATTCTCTAATCAAACTCATTAAGCCAAAATAACCTCCATCAGAACTATACATAGTAATAAGAAGAACCAATAATGGTAGGTTTAGAATTATAACTAACCAAGATGATATTGTTGATAGTCTCTTCACTCTTCTAAAGTAACGAATAATCTTGACTCGGAGTATATGAGCCTATTGGCATACCCTTTAAACCACTTGTCGTTTTGACCACGGCATCATTAGGATGTCTTGTGGTTAAAATGCCCAAACCCATAGGTTCCCAGCAGCAATAAAAATGATATGATTAGAATGCTCTTCACTTTAGTTCTCCTTTACTAACGTATCTCCCATTTTCATTGTTTTTAATAGACTTAATGTGTAGTTCCTTATCTATACCTCTATCTACAATTTTCTCTATTGTTGCTACGGCCTTGTCACCATCATATAATGTGTCATTGATAACAGAATCTCTGACTACAATTAAATCACTAATACGAAAACCATCACTATACTTCCATTTACAACAGCTAATAGTTTCATTTGAAAGAGAATTATCACACCCAACAGCAACAATAAAAACGGACAATATGATAAACAGCTTCTTCACTTTAGTTCTTTTCTTATTTGCCATTCAAAATAACGCTCATCATTTGATATTACTTCTCTCAACGATTTGTTTCCAACTATTTTCCAATGTACAGTATAAGTTCCAGCACCATCAGAAAAGAATGCATAAAGACGATACCCAAATTCTGATTTAACAAGACTGAATTGTTTTTTCCTTAATACTTTCTTAAAATTAATATTATACATTCCAGCTGTTTCTAAATCAATATTTATTCCATCAATTGTAATTACTAATTTATTTAGTTGATTACGAGGAAAGAAGAGCCCAGCATCACTGCCATACCAAGGGGAACCATCAATCAAACAGACGAAATCCCAGTCTAAACCTGTATCACAAGTATCCACTTTGTGTGACTTAGCATTAAAATCCTCCATTTCACCAATTATATATACTGAACTATCAAGTAAAACCGTATCAGAAACAATTTGCCCAAACCCATAGCTTCCAACAAACAGTAAAATTGATATGATGGCGATGCTCTTCACTTTAGTTTTTCTTTCTAACAACAAATGCCTCTGTAATTCTATCACAAATAGAATCTCGAACAGTAACATAATATACGCCATTACTTAAATTTAGTTTTCCAAAATCAATTTCGGTTGAATCTGAAGGCTTGATAATGTTTTGATGAAAAATTTCGTTACCACCATCATCATAAAGAACAATCTGAGGCTCGTCTATCATTTCTTTTGTAATTATTGTATAACGTAGAGTTCTGCATATACTTTTTAACTCAACTGAGCCATTAAGAAGTTTGGGAGTCCTATT
>JAJCYO010000126.1 GCA_029262875.1 Flavobacteriales bacterium | reverse complement strand
GAGTCAAGTGACATTAATCCTATTCTCTCTAATTATACTTCTAATTATTACGATATTTTTGCAAATGATCCAATTGGAAACTGGTCTACTTTGACTGAAGTGGAAACAAATACATTGGTAAATGGTAAGGGACCAAGTAGTGTTTATGGCTTGTATTCATCAATGGGATCTCAAAGTAATACTTATGACGTAGTTGATAATTCTCAATTCAGAGTTTCAGCACAAGGTAGTGCGAGTATTGGTAATCATGCCATTAAGTTAGGGTTTGAGTACGAACAAAGAGTCGATACTCGTTATACATTGAACCCTATAGACTTATGGGATTTGGGAAGAGGACTATCCAACTCACATATAGCACAAAGAGATTTTACGGTTGGAACTTATGATTCATTACTTTTTAGTTCTTCACCAAGTCCAGTTTATCAATATACTTTCCAACAATTTTATGATGGCGTTAACCAGCATACTTTTGATAAAAAATTAAGAGAATCGTTGGGATTGGCTGTCGATGGATTGGATTGGATTGATTTCGATTCTTATGGTGCCGAGGTATGGACTTTAGATATGTTTACCCCAGATAACTTATTGAAGGATTTAGGAGGTGCTTTAGTTAATTATTATGGATATGACCATACTGGAGAAAAATTATCTGGGGATCCAGGGTTGGATGATTTTTTCAATAAAGTAGATGAAAATGGTGATCACACTAGGGAAACAGGTGCATTTAGGCCAATTTACATGGCGGGGTTTATTCAAGATAAATTTGCTTTCGATGATTTAATATTTAATATAGGTGTAAGAATAGATCGATTTGATGCCAATCAATCTGTGTTAAAGGATAAATACTCTTTATTTCCTGTAAAAACAGTTGGTGAAATTAGTGGTTTAGAAACACCAACAAACATAGAAGATGATTTTGTGGTATATGTTTCTGATGCAACAAACCCAAATGTAGGAGATGTTGTTGGGTACCGTGATGGTGATACGTTTTATAATTCAGATGGTGAAGAAATTAACGACCCTTCAGTTTTACATTCTACTGGAGTGCCTAATCCTTGGTTAGTTAATCCAGGTAATGACAATGCTTTCGCAAATTTAAACGGTGAATCATTTACAGATTATGAACCTCAAGTAAATGTATCTCCAAGAATTGCATTTTCCTTTCCTATATCTGATGAAGCTTTGTTTTTTGCTCATTACGATGTATTGACTCAACGGCCAGAAAACAATAACAGACTTGATTTAATTAGTTACTTATTATTTGACAATGGTGGGGGTACAGTGAGTAATCCAAATTTACGTGCTGAACAGACTATTGACTATGAATTAGGATTTCAACAAAAATTAAGCAACTACTCTGCTCTTAAGATTTCTGCTTTCTATAGAGAATTTAGAGATCAAGTTCAGATTACCAAGGTTATTGGTGCATACCCAGGAAATTATACCTCTTTCGATAATGAGGATTTTGGTACAGTTAAGGGATTAACTGTTGGTTATGACTTAAGAACTAGAGGAAATATTTCTATGCGAGCAAGCTATACTTTACAATTTGCTGATGGAACAGGTTCTAGTACCACTACCTCTCAAAACTTAGTTTCGGGTGGAGCTGGTAATTTGAGAACCTTGATTCCATTAAATTTTGATCAAAGACATCGAATATTATTGGCTCTGGATTATCGTTATTCTTCTGGGAAAAACTATAATGGACCAGTGATGTTTGGGAAAGATATCCTGCAAAACATGGGACTTAACATAACGATGAGATCTGGTTCAGGTACACCATATACTAAGCGTTCAAGATCTAATGGTACTGGAGTTTTAGGTACGCCAGAAGGGAATTCACCTCAAGATGGTCAATTGAATGCCTCTAGATTGCCATTTTCAACAACGTTTGATTCTAAATTAGATCGATCATTTGATATCAAATGGGGTAAAGCGGACGAAGAGGGAGATAAGAAAGAAGCATCATTAAATGTTTATATTCAGGTATTAAATCTACTGAATTCTAAGAATATAATTAATGTTTATGATGCAACCGGAAACCCAGATGATGATGGTTTCTTAGCTGCATCATATCAGCAAGCATTTATTCAAAATCAAATATCAGAAGAATCATTTAGAGATTTATATACCTCTAAGTTGAATAATGGTGCTAACTATGCACTTCCTAGAAGAATACGATTAGGAATACAATTAAACTTTTAATTAGAAATTATTTTAATAATATAATATGCGAAACGTGATAATTACAAAAAATAAGATTGCATTGGCTTTAGTCGCAATTTTGACTGTAAGCAATGTTTATTCTCGTAGAGTAATGAATGGTAATAAAACAGGTGGAGAAAATCCAACACCTGCTGCTGGCTGTTCATCTGCAATTGCTTTAGGTGTATTAGAACTTAATAATGTTAGAGCTCGAATAGAGTCGACAGGAGGAAGTTTATGGCAGGATAGAGCAAACAACATTGCTGATTATGAAATTCCTAAAAGAAGTAGCAATGATGACCCTAAATTTACGGCCATTTATGCTGGAGCATTATGGATGGGTGGACAAGATGTCAACGGTCAGTTAAAGATTGCTGCTGTTACATTTAGAGCTGGAGGTAATGATTTTTGGCCAGGACCATTAAATACAAGTACTGCTGAAATTGATGCAGCTACATGTCAAAAATACGATAAGTTTTATGGCGTATCACGTGCTATGGTAGACATGTTTGTTGCCTGGTACCAATCGGGAGTTGATGATGCTGCCAATGGTACTACAACTCAAATTGATGATTTTCCTGGATACACTATTCCAGATGCAATCTTAGATTGGCCTGCACATGGAGACATTAGCTTAGGACAAGACTGGCATTTAGCTCCTTTCTTTGATAGAGATGGAGATGATTTCTATGACCCAAATTCTGGAGATTATCCTAAATATGATTTGGTTGGAGACATTGATTGTAGAACAACAAGAGATATTAGGTTGTTTGGTGATACCACTTTATGGTTTGTATTTAATGACAAAGGAAATACGCACTCAGAGTCTCAAGGTCCATCAATTGGGATGGAGGTTAGGGGGCAAGCTTTTGCTTTTGCGACCAATGATGAAGTAAATAACATGACTTTTTACAACTATGAAATGATTAACCGCTCTACTTTTACTTTGACTGAGACTTATTTTGGACAGTGGGTAGATGCTGATTTAGGTGGTTCTACCGATGATTTTGTTGGTTGTGATGCCGAAAGAGGTTTGGGTTATTGTTACAATGGAGATTCAGATGATGAAGGTGGTGCTGGAATTGAAGGATATGGAACTACTCCTCCTGCAATTGGTGTCGATTTCTTTGAGGGTCCATTTGCTGACAATGATGGTATTGATAATCCTTTGACACAAAATATTCCAGCAGCTTTAGCTAATAATGGTATCCCTTACCCTGGATTAGGAATAGGTTACGGTGATGGTATTGTTGATAATGAGCGTTACGGGATGCGTAAATTTGTTTATTATAGTATTGGTGGTGGTCAATTTAACGGAGATGGGGATCCTTCTTCAGCTTTAGATCATTACAATTACTTAAGAGGAAGATGGAGAAACGGTGGTGCCCAAATGGTTTGGGGAGGAAACGGTAATTCTGCATCAAGTGGAGGTACTGTATTGGCGGATTTACTATTTCCTGGTGATTCTGATCCTTTGTTTTGGAGTACAAAAGGAGTATCGGCAACACCTACTGACTGGTCAGAATTTAATGCTCAAGGACCATCAAACCCGAATCCAGTTGGAGATAGAAGGTTTTTAGAGTCTGCCGGACCATTTACCTTAGAACCTGGTGCTGTAAACGATTTGACTGTTGGGGTGGTATATGCAAGAGCCGTTTCAGGTGATAATTTAGCTTCTATTGGAAATCTTCGAGTTGCAGATGATAAGGCACAAGCTTTGTTTGATAACTGTTTTAAGATTGCTGAGGGTCCTGATGCTCCAGATATGGCTTTCCAAGAATTGGACAGGGAATTGATTCTTTATTTGAGTAATAAAAAGGTATCTAATAACTACAATGAGGCTTACAACCAAAAGAATCCT
>JAJCYO010000125.1 GCA_029262875.1 Flavobacteriales bacterium | reverse complement strand
TCTATACTTCATCCTTATATTAAACGTCATTTACCTGTTTATTGTTATCCACTTGTACCAATTGAGCACAATTCACCTTACTTTTCAGAAATATCTTGTTGAATCTCTTTAAGGGAGAAATATACTTTTCCATCAAGAAAGCATTGATTTTAAAAGGTTCAGAAAACACCTTTTTAAGTTTCTTGAACTACAATTAGTTCAATTTATCAGCTTCTTTATCTTCTGATTTAGCACCTTCTTCTCCTTCTTTCATCCCATCTTTGAACTCTTTAATCCCCGAGCCCATACCTCTCATTAGTTGTGGAATTTTTTTACCTCCAAACAACAATAAAACGATAGCCACAATTAGTGCTATTTGCCATGGTCCGATAAATCCTAATAATATAGTATTCATGTCTTTATTTTTTTTAATCGCTATACAAGCCGATTATTAGCTTGTAAAGGTACAAAAGATTTTACTTGGTCTCGCATTCCCTCTATTTTATTTCAGATTTAGGGTTTACTATAATTTCGTCCAAACTATCATTTTCATATCTATTTGGGCCTTCTACTGACGAGTCTTTTGCGTTTTTATTAACCCTTCTTATTAGATAGAAAATTACAGCCGAAATGATAAAACTTACTCCATAAAAAATGATACTATTTTCATTGTTTTCAAAAATAGAAATATCGGCATCTTTCATGGTATCTGGGAAAAAATAATTAGCGAGAACAACACTCCCGTTGTTAATGAAGTGCCCCAAAATAGGTAGCCATAGGGATTTTGACCATAAAAAGATATACCCAAACATTAACCCCAATAATAATCTAGGGAAAAAACCAAAAAACTGCATATGCAACGCGCTAAATAAAATAGAAGTAATCCAAATTCCTATATGCGGATTTTTAGTCCAACTGATAAATATTTTTTGTAAAACCCCTCTAAATAACAATTCTTCTCCTAAGGCTGGAACCACAGCAACTATAATTAAAACATAAAACAAGCTTCCTATTCCATCAAAAGTTAAAAAAGCCCTTGTTAGGTCTTCGGCTTGTCTTTCACTGCTTCTCATCCATTGCTCAATTGCACTCATAGATTCAGGCAAAACCATACTTGCATTCAACTCAATTACCCATGAAATAAAAGGTGTAGAAACTACCATTAAACCTAAGATTAATATGTAATTAATTGGTTTATTCAACCTATCTAAGCTTAGCTTTTTAAGAGGGGTCTTTGAAGTAAATACTCCATAAAGAATTGGTGGGACCAAAAATAACCCAATCGCACTAAATAACTGAAACAATTTTAATCCTTCAATAATTTCAGGATCACCAAGGTTCTTCATCTTAAGTACATCAAACCCGTATGCAGCAACAGTAATTATGCCTCCAACAATAGAAAACAGAATAACAGACAAGAAACAGAAACTAACTATCAATAATAATTGTAAAAAAGGTTTATTGTCTATTTCCAATTTGAACATCATTTTTTAAACTGTTTTGAATAGTAAAAGTAATAAATATTGAGTTGGCTATTTTCCTTTATTTTATACTTAGGAGTAGATGTTTCTGATATTTTTTATATTTGCTTCTACTTAAAAATGCCAATCTAATTGGCACAAAAGTTGCAACTTTAACATCAAAAAACAAGATGAAGTTTATTCTTTTAACATTCACTTTTGCATTTGCTTTTTTCAATTTTTCAATTGAAAAAAGTTCTTTCTATGATGTTCTGTCTAGTGACTCTATTGAAAAGATTGACAACATGATTCAGCGCATAGAAAAGGAAAAGCCCACTTCTATCAACTTAGCCTATAAAGGAACTTTAGTTGCAAAAAAAGCTTCTTTTGTAAAGAACGTTGGAGAAAAAGTCAGGTTGTTTAAGTCTGGCATCACCTTATTAGAAGCTGAGATTAATAAATCTCCTAAAGAAATTGAATACCGATTTCTACGGTTAAGTATTCAAGAAAACTGCCCGAAAATTCTAAAGTATAATCAAAACATTGAAGAGGATGTTACAGTAATCACCAAAGAATATGCCAGCTTAAACAAGGGGTTTCAAAAAATAATAATGGATTATGCTAAGAATTCTAAAGCATTAAATTCTTCTAAGCTAAAATAAAAAGTTACCTTCACGTCAATGAAGAAAGTATTAGTGGTAAGTTTTTCTCAATCGGGTCAATTAACGCAAATTGTCGATAATTTTCTAATCCCTTTTCAAGGTGTCGATATCGACAAAGTAACCATTGATCCTACAACTCCTTTTCCATTTCCGTGGGATACCAAATCATTTTATGATGTGATGCCAGAGACTGTATTAGAAGAACCTATAGCAATTAACGCTCCAAGGTTTAAGCATTCAACGTACGATTTAATTGTTTTTGGATATCAACCCTGGTATCTTTCTCCATCAATGCCAGCAACTGCAATATTAAAAAATGAGGCCTTTTGCGCAAGATTAAAAGGAACACCAATAGTCACGATACTTGGTGCTCGAAATATGTGGTTAAATGCTCAAGAGAGTGTTAAATTGTTGATTAAAAATGCTGGGGGAAATTTGGTTGCCAATGTTCCCTTAATCGATAAAACATTCAATTTAATAAGTGTAATTACTATTGTGCATTGGTTAGGTACTGGGAAGAAAACGAAAAAATGGGGTATTTTCCCATTTCCTGGAGTATCTAAACAAGACATTAACGAAAGTCATTTATTTGGAGAAAAAGTGATGGCATCACTTCAAGCTGGAGATTATGAAAAATTGCAAAATAATATTCTAACACTTAATAAAATAAACATAAACACCAGCATTCTTTTTATAGAGTCGAGGGCTAAAAAATTATTTCGAATATGGGCCAAGACCATAAAGAAAAAAGGAGTCAACGCAAAAAAAAGAGCGTTTTGGCTAATGATTTTTAGAAACTATTTATATTTTGCACTTTTTATTGTTTCTCCCATTATCTTAACTGTTTATACTCTTGTATTTAGGCCGTTAACTTTTGGTAGAATAAAGAGAAAAAAAGAGTATTTTCGCAGCGTAAAACTAAATTAAAAAATGTCGAAGGTATACATAACAAGAACTTCCAATTTTTTACCTAATTCTGTTGTTAGCAATGATGAAATGGAAGAGTATTTGGGTTTAATTAATGGCAATAAATCTAGATCTAAGGCCTTGGTTTTACGAAGCAATAAAATCATGAGTAGGTATTATGCACTGGAAAAAGGTGGCAAAAGCACCCATTCTAACGCTGATTTAACTGCTTTAGCTATCAAAAACTTATTTACTGAGAACCCTGATGAAATAAAAGAAGTTGATTTACTCTGTTGTGGAACTTCATCTCCTGACCAGATGATGCCAGCGCATGGTGTTATGGTACATGGAAAATTACCAGAGATGGAATCTATTGAGGTTATCACCCCTTCAGGTAATTGCTGTGCTGGAATGCATTCATTGAAGTATGCGTACATGTCTTTGCTACTCAAGGATAAAGACAAAGCAGTTTGTACCGGTTCAGAACGAACTTCTGTATTACTAAGGTCTGAGAATTATGAAGAAGAGATTCAGGAACTAAGTAAATTACAAGATTTACCCTATTTAGCCTTTGAAAAAGATTTTTTAAGGTGGATGCTTTCTGATGGTGCTGGCGCATTTATGTTAGAGCGAGAACCTAACGAAGATGGGCTTTCTTTAGAAATTGAATGGATGGAAGCTGTTTCTTTTGCCAACCAAGAAGAAACATGCATGTACATGGGCTCTGAAAAATTACCTGATGGTGAAATAAAAGGTTTTGCAGAATTTACTCCTCAAGAAAGTGTAAAGCAATCTGTTTATAGTATAAAACAAGACGCAAGACAACTTGATGGGAAAATTGTAGAGTTGAGCTTTGCTAAGGTTCCAGAAATATTTAAAAAACACAATTTATCATCTGAAGATCTTGACTACTTCCTAGTTCATATGTCAAGTTACTATTTCGAAAATAAGATTGCTCAGCATTGGGATGATTTGGGGATGCATATTCCTAAAGAAAAATGGTTCACTAATTTAGGAACTAAAGGAAATGTCGGGGCAGGGTCTATATACTTAATGGTAGATGAACTGCTTAACAGTGGAAAGCTCAAAAAAGGTGAAAAGATGTTATTAGTTGTTCCAGAAAGTGCCCGGTTTTCCTACGTTTATTGCCTGCTAACCGTTTGCTAAATGAAAAAAAAAGATACTCCCCAAGATAAGTCTGCCCTTGAAGGACATACAAGAGATGTCTGTTATGTGAAAAATAAAGATGGAAAATACGAAACCGTTTTAAGTAGTGGTTGGGAGGTAAAAAGTGCAGCGCTTGATAATGCTTGGGATGATATACATGAACAAGTTGAATTAGCTCGAAAAGCTGTTCTTTCTGGTGAAAAAAGCCCTATTTATTTTTATTTTATTAAACAACTAATGGACTTCCAGGTAATAGCTGGTTACACTGGTTTTTGGAAGGTATCTATCAAAAAGCACATGACTCCAAAAGGGTTCAAAAAATTAAGTGAAAAGAAATTAGCTATCTATGCTAAGACTTTTGGTATTAGCATTGATGAGCTTAAAAATTTTAAAGGGTAGTTATCGAAAATTTTAAACATATTCAAACCGCGCATTGTGAAAATGGAGTCATCACAAGCCTCTTAAAACATCAAGGCTTAGATTTCATGACCGAGCCATTAGCTTTTGGAATGGGAGCAGGACTCTTCTACATTCACATTCCATATATGCAAGTGAGCGGAGGCCCTATGATATCCTTTAGATCAATGCCAGGAGGGATTTTTAGAAGAACTTGTAAATCACTAAACATTGAGTTAGAACGAAAAAAATTTAAAAATCAATTAGACGCCCAAATTTATTTAGACAAAAAAATTGAAGAGGGTATTCCTGTCGGCTGTCAAGTAGGTGTTTTTCACCTCACCTACTTTCCAAAAGAATACCGTTTTCATTTTAATGCTCATAACCTTATCGTTTATGGAAAGGAAGGTGATAATTATTTAATCAGTGATCCTGTGATGGAAGAAGTCACCACACTTTCATCATTTGAACTAAATAGAGCGAGATTTTCACAAGGAGTATTAGCTCCAAAAGGGCACGTCTACTTTCCAAAAAAAGTTGGGAAGATTGACAAGACTACTATTCAAAAGGCTATCATCAGTGGTATTAATAGAAATATAATCTATATGTACCGTGCACCAGGTCCGATTATTGGAGCAACTGGGATAAAGGGAACTGCCAATAAAATTAGAACTTGGCGAGATAAATTAGGCCCAAGAAAAGCTGGCCTTTATCTTGGTCAAATTGTAAGAATGCAAGAGGAAATTGGAACAGGGGGAGGTGGCTTTCGTTTTCTGTATGCTGCATTTTTAGAAGAAGCAGCGGACTATTTACAGGAAGACAGATTATTACCTATTGCTGATCAAATGACAAAAGCAGGAGATTTATGGCGTTCTTCTGCGGTTCAAATGGCTGGCATTTACAAGGGGAGGTTAACCGAACAAAAAGACTATGATAATACAGCCGATATCATGTGTGAAATTTCTGAAGTTGAACGAGAAGCGTTTAAGCAACTTGCAAAATTGAAGTTAAAATAATGTCAGCCCTAGCTAACATAACGATAAAAGATATTTCAAAAAAGTATAAGTCTGCCTCATTCGAAAGTTTAAGCAATGTTTCTTTTTCTATTGAAGCTGGAAAAACAATTGGAATTTTAGGCCCAAACGGAGCTGGAAAAACTACCTTAATTTCTATTCTATGTGGTTTAATTGAAGCTACAAAAGGTTCTGTTTCATATCAAACAGAAAATGGAGATACTATTTCAGGAATAGCATTAAAAAAAATAATTGGATTTGTTCCTCAAGAATATGCATTCTATCATGAGTTAACTCCTGTTCAAAATATGAACTATTTTGGTTCGCTTTACAATCTTAAAAAAGAAGAAATTAAAAATAAAACAGATTCTCTATTATCAATTTTAGGGTTAGCCGATGTCGCCCATAAAAAAATAAATACCTTTTCTGGCGGTATGAAGCGTAAAGTAAATTTAGCAATTGGGTTAATTCATAGTCCTTCTATTTTGTTTCTTGACGAACCAACTGTTGGTGTAGATGTACAAAGTAAACTTTCTATCATTGATTTTTTAACTGAAACAAGCCAACAAGGAACAACTATTATTTACACTTCGCACCACCTCTCTGAAGCTGAAGATTTTTGTGATCAAATCTTATTGATTAGCAAAGGGAATGTTGTTGCTGAAGGTCCAACAAAAGAGTTGATTCAAAAAAACAGTACCGATAATTTACAATCGTTGTTCATTAAATTAACAGAGGCTGAATGAAATTGATGGCCTCCATAAAAAAAGAAGTTTTATTACTACTCAGTGATAAGGTAGGCTTATCCATTATGTTTTTGATGCCCCTACTTTTAGTGTTTATCATTACTATAATACAAGATAGTGCATACAAAATGGTGAATGAAAACAAGGTTTCGTTAATCATTTCTAACCAAGATAAAGGAGCACAAGGAGAAAAGTTAATTCAGTTATTAAATGAATCTGGGTTATTTGAATTGCAACAAGAAAATGATCTTCAGTCTGCTGCGTTAAAAAACTTTTTATTAGATGAAAATAAGCTTACCGCTTTGTATATTCCTGCTAATTTTTCAGAAAAATTAAAAGAAAAAGCGAGCCAAATAAGTCAAACATTAACTTTTGAATTAGGTCTTTCCGAAATAGACCAGAACACGCCTGAAGTTAAACTTCCTAATTTAGATTTTTATCATGACCCCGTTTTACAAGAAAATTATAGTTATTCTATTACCAATGTGATTGCCTCATTTTTAAATGTAATTGAAAACGAATTAATGATAGCATCCATTTATACAGAAGTTGGTATAGAAAAATCACCAGAGGACTTTAAGGCTAAAATAATGTCCAATAAAATTGTTATTAATAGAATCCCTGCAAAAAATGATGAACACATGATTAACCCAAACTCAACACAACATAATGTACCTGCATGGACAATTTTTGCTATGTTTTTTATGGTAGTTTCATTGGGTAGTAACATTGTTAAAGAGAGGGTAAACGGAAGTTTTTTGAGGTTAAAAACGATGCCTACCAATTACACTCATATCCTATCCGCAAAGATGATTGTTTACATGATGGTTGCTGTATTACAGTTTATACTTATCTTCTCTATTGGAATGTTGGTTTTCCCTTTAATTGGATTACCTAAATTGGTGCTGCCTTCAGCTTTTTTGGCATTTATTGTTATGATGCTCATGTGTAGTTTAGCTGCTGTAAGTTATGCTTTAATGATAGGGGCTTTGTCAAAAACACAAGAACAGTCTAATGGAATTGGAGCCATTTCTATTATAATTTTTGCAGCATTAGGGGGTATCTGGGTTCCAACTTTTGTTATGCCAGAATACCTTCAAATTATTAGTAGTTTTTCACCGATGCATTGGTGTTTGGAAGGGTTTTATATCTTATTTTTGAAGGGAGGAAGTTGGAGCCAACTTTTTCCTGTTATTGGATTTTTATTTATCTTCATCGCAGTTTGTCAAATTACTACATACACAAAGCTAAAACTTGAAAAATTAATTTAAAATGGAAGCAGCAGAATTAAAAGCAAAACTAAAAACACAAATTATCCAGTATTTAAACTTATTGGATATTACTCCTGAAGACATCAAAGATGACACACCTCTTTTTGGTGAAGAATTAGGATTAGATTCTATTGACTCTATTGAGCTTATTGTTTTATTGGAAAGAGAATACGGGATTAAAATTACTAACCCAACTGAGGGGAGAAAAGTTTTAGTTGATGTAAATAAAATGGCTGAATACATTCAAGAACATTCTGATAAAGTATAAACTTCAACATTAGATTTATATTAGATGAAAAAAGTTTTTGTCACCGGGATGGGCGTTATTTCAGCTATTGGAAACAACACCGCTGAAAACTTAACTCATTTACGAAATGGCAAAACAGGTATAGCTAAAGCTAAATATGTTCGCTCAAATTATGCACAAACACATCCTTTTGCAGAAGTAAAAAGTAGCACTGAAGATTTAAAATCACGACTCAACCTTAAAACTACAAAAGGATTAACCCGAACTGATTACATTGCTTTCACTGCACTCAAAGAGGCAGTTGAAAACTCACAACTAACCCTCAAAGAAATTTCGTCAGAAAACACTGCTTTTATTTCTGCCAGTACAATTGGTGGAATGTGTATGACCGATCAACTTTATGAAGATGCCAACCTGATATCATCAGGTTCTGAATTTGTAGAATCGTATCCTGGAAGTACCCACGCATTAAAAATTGCTAAGGAATACCACCTTTCTGGTGTTGTTAACACGATTAATACTGCCTGCTCATCTTCTGCAAATGCTATAATGCTTGGAGCTAAACTGATAAAATCAGGTAGAGCAACAAGAGCAATTGTTGGCGGAACAGATAGCCTTGGGAAATTCAGTATTAATGGATTTAATGCATTACAAATATTATCGAATGACCACTGTGCCCCATTTGATGAGAATAGGAAAGGGTTAAATTTAGGAGAAGGTGCTGCCTATCTTATTCTCGAATCTGAAGAAATTGTTGGCACTAAAAAAACATATGCTGAAATCTTGGGGTATGGGAATAGTAATGATGCTTTTCATCCATCCTCATTATCAGAAGATGCTGTAGGTATTGTTGAATGCATCTCTAAAGCCTTAAAAAGTGCTTCTATAAACCCTGACGAAGTTGACTATATCAATGCTCATGGAACTGCAACTGGGAACAATGACATTACAGAATTAACTGGTATCAATAAAGTCTTTAGTGGCTTTCCACCTTTTAACTCTACTAAATCATACACGGGGCATACCCTTGGTGCTGCAGGAGCAATAGAAGCTGTTTACAGTATTCTAAGTATCAATAACAATGAATTGTTTTCAAGCTTAAATTGTAATACTCCTATTGATAAATTTAATCAGCTACCAATTAAAGAGCATATAAACGCGAATGTTAAGACAGTCCTATCCAATTCTTTTGGTTTTGGAGGAAATTGTACCTCACTCATAATCAGAGAATCTTAAAATGTACATTACTGATCTCTACAGCATATCACCACAAAAAACATTTGACAATTCATTGTTTGATGGAAATGTAGAAGTATTTCATGGAAATAAGTACTATGCAATAGAACCTGATTATACTGATTTAATTCCAAGAGGGTTGCTCCGAAGAATGGGGAAGGCTGTCCGAATAGGAATTGGCGCAGGAATGCCATTGATTGAAAAACAAAATGACATAGAAGGCATTATTATAGGAACTGCAACTGGAGGGTTAGATGACTGTATTAAATTTTTGAACCAAATTGTTGAGTACGATGAGGGGACTTTAACCCCCACTAATTTTGTTCAAAGTACACCAAACTCTATTGGTGGGCATTTAGCATTAATGAGTAAAAACACAGGGTATAATAATACCCATATGGGGATTGGTACAGCCTTTGAATCTACAATATTAGATGCTCTTTTGCTTTTCGAAGAAGGGGAAGTTTCTAAGCTATTGATTGGAAATGTAGAAGAAAATTCACCCCATAATTTTAACATAGATGAATTTGCTGGTCATTTTAAGGCTGAAGAAATTTTATCTTCAGAATTACTTGGCAGTAACACTGAAGGTTCTGTTTGTGGTGAAGGGGCAAATATGTTTGTTGTTTCCACCAACAAAGAAAATGCCATCTGTGAGCTCGTTGATGTTCACCAATTTACTTACCCTACAAGCTGTAATATTGAAGAACGAGCAACCCAATTTTTAGAAAAAAACGACATTAGTCTAAATGATCTCGATTCGTTGATGCTTGGTTTTTGTGGGGATCTTCGTACTGACTTCTGGTACACTGATGTCATGAGTGCATTCCCAGAGACAACTGTTTACAGTTATAAAAATTTAGTTGGAGAATATCCCACAGCAAGTGGATTTGCTACCTGGCTCGCTTCTAACATATTAGACGGTAAAAAAATTCCTAAGGAAATCATTTACAGGGATGCCAAACGAGCTCCCCAGAACATTCTAATTTACAACAACTACTTAGGGACACAGCATGGATTTATTCTATTGAAAAAAGTTTAACCTACCTTTGCTATAAGATGGTAAAAATAGGTGACATAGAATTAGGCGAATTTCCTTTATTACTTGCCCCGATGGAGGATGTAAGTGACCCTCCTTTTAGAGCTTTATGCAAAGAAAATGGAGCTGACCTAATGTACACTGAATTTATTTCCTCCGAAGGATTAATAAGGGATGCGGCTAAAAGTGTTCAAAAATTAGACATCTTTGAATACGAGAGGCCCATTGGGATTCAAATATTTGGAAATAATATTGAATCTATGAAACGAGCAACAGAAGTTACTGCTCAAGCGAATCCAGATATTATTGACATTAATTATGGTTGCCCGGTAAAAAAAGTGGCTGGTAAAGGTTCTGGAGCTGGAATCTTACAAGACATTCCAAAGATGGTTGAAATGACTGCAGCAATTGTAAATTCTACGGATTTACCTGTGACCGTAAAAACACGTTTAGGCTGGAACGAAGAAACAAAATACATCGTTGAAGTTGCTGAACGATTGCAAGATGTAGGTATTAAAGGAATTTCTATACATGGCAGAACTCGAAAACAAATGTATAAGGGAAGTGCCGATTGGACTTTAATTGGGGAGGTAAAAAATAACCCTAGAATGCACATTCCAGTTTTTGGAAATGGAGATGTTGATACACCAGAAAAAGTAGTTGAAGTAAAAAACAAGTACGGTGTTGATGGTGTTATGATAGGAAGAGCCAGCATTGGCTATCCTTGGATATTTAACGAAATAAAACACTTTATGGCAACTGGGAATCACTTGTCTAAACCAACAATACAAGACCGAATCAATGCCGCTCGTAGGCATTTAGAGATGTCTGTAAAGTGGAAAGGAGAAAAATTAGGTGTATTGGAAATGAGAAGACATTATGGTAATTATTTTAAGGGAATAGACCATTTTAAACCTCACAGAATGAACCTCGTTACTCAAGATGATGCAGTAGATGTTTTTGCAGCCTTAAATGAAATAGAACAAGTATTTACTTAACATATAAAAAGCCTGGTGAACTACGCCAGGCTTTTTTGTACTCTTATTCAATGATCATTTTTTTTGAATGTGAGCCATAATCATCTATATATTTAACAAAGTAAATTCCTGCATTTAAATCGTCTATTTTTATTTGCTGTTCTAAAGTAGAAGAAGGTTTAATTGCCTTCATCATTTTCCCTGTAAGATCATAAATGTGAATCTCATCAAGTAATTGATTACTTTTAATGGTAACCACATTTTTAGCTGGGTTAGGATAAATGGTCACATAGTTTTTAGCTGTAACAACATCATCAATTCCAACTACCAAATCAGCTTGATCAATATGATAAGAATATTGTGCAGTTAATGTCCCGTTTGCATACAAAACAGAATAACCAGCTATGAAATTATTGGTTGTAGCATTGTAAAACGTTATTAATGTATCTACATAGGTAGCTATAGTTGTTACTCCAAGCATATCTGTATAATTTCCAACATTGGTTATTTTCAATACATTGTTAACCGTTGTATAAGGTAAAATAAGCGTCCCATAGCCATCTGCTGTCATCACATTCGTTCCTCCTCTATTATAAGTAATACTTGCTGCAATTATTTCAGCTGTCCCAGAAAAAGTTTCATTAAATGAATTAGGATAAGTAATCGGAAAGTTCAACATCTCTCTTGGGTCAGTAAATATTGCTCGAATCTGACCTGGAACCAGTTGCCCTTCTAATGCAAATGCATTGACCGTACTATTGTAATAGTTTTCTGATCCTCCATTAGATTCCACTAAGTTTGCACTGGGGTAAGTGGCTGGTTCAATCGAGCTTGCAAGATTAATGTAATTAAAGGGTGACGGAGCAGTAGAAGCTGTAGAAAAATCCCAGGTTTGGTTTGCTCCACTTTGCATCACATTAAAAGTAGCAGGGTTTGTAATATGATAGTTAAAAGAATTGCCAACAGAAGGCGTATTTGCCGAACTCGTTAGCGTTATTTGTGCATCAAGACTTATTACGCCTATTGCAATGAATAATGTAAAAAATAAGTAGTGTTTTTTCATAATCTTTAAGTTTTAATGAATAGTGTGTATTTTCATTAAAACTAAAGTAATTCATATAACGTTCTGAAAAGAGCATGATTTATCAAGTGGTAGCTTCTTTTTATCGCCTGGGGGATGGCTCTAAATTACAAATGCTTCCTTGTCAAAATCCTTACTGGATACCAAGAAGCAACTAACCCAATAATGATTACAATAACAGAGACATTAACGAAATCCATAATATTCAATTCTATAGGATAAAAATCTACAACACCACCTGCCAAACGCAATAGTCCAAATTGCATTTGCAGCCAACAAATAAATGCGCCTATTGCCATCCCGGAAAATGCGCCTAATAAATTAATGAGCATTCCTTCAGCAAAGAAAATTTTACGAATAACACTGTTATTTGCTCCCATCGTTTTTAATATCCAAACATCTTTTTTCTTATCAATAATTAACATGGTTAATGACCCAATAATGTTAAAAGAAGCTATGACCAATATAAAGGAAAGAATTAAAAAGGTAATCCATTTCTCTGTCGCATTGGTTTTAAAAATAAGTTCATTCATTTCAAATCTTGTCTGAACTTTATACTTATCTCCAACCACTTGTTGCACTTTTTCTTTTACCTTATTCCAATCGCTTCCTTCTTTTAAGCCTAACTCTACAGATGAAAGCCTGTTTTTGTGTTTTAACAGTTTCTGCACAAACTCCAATTCTCCCAGCACATATTTAGTGTCAAAATCTGGATTAACGGAAAAAATACCCGTAGCATTTGCTGTTTTTCTATTGAACTCAGAGCCAGGTGACAGGCCTTTCTTTGTACCTCTTTTAGGCACAATAACTCCAACTTGATAAACACTTTCAGAAATAAATAATGCCAACTTGTCTGCAATTCCCCAACCCAAAATAATGTTGTTATTGTTTTCAGCATTGTGCTTAATATCACCTTCAATTAACAAAGAGTCCATGCCGCTCATGGCATAAAAACTTTCTTCAACTCCTTTAATGGTTGCTACTGTTTGTTTATCCTGATACTTAATTAAAGCCACCTCTTCTAAAGCTGAATTATAAAATTCAACCTCAGCAATTTCCAGGATTTTAGCTTTGGGAAATTCATTCACATCAAAGGTTTTTCCTTCAACAATGGTAATTTTTAAGTCTGGATCAAAGGAAGCATAAAGGTCTTCGACCAACGTTTCTAAACCGTTAAATGCTGAAAGCACGATAATCAATGCCATGGTTCCAATAGCAATACCTGTTACCGAAATCCAAGAAATAATATTAATAACATTGTGCGATTTCTTAGAAATCAAGTAACGCTTAGCTATGTAAAAAGGAAAGTTCAACTACTCTTTTAAAAGTTGGTCAATTTCTTCTGCATAATCCAGAGAATCATCAACATAAAAAGCCAATTCTGGGGTAATTCTTAATTGTTTTCCTATTTTTTTTCCCAACTCTCCTCTCACCATTTTAGCATGAGCAGAAATAAGTTCAACGCATTCTTTTGGTTCCATTTTTCCAAAAACACTTAAATAAACTTTAGCAAAACTAAAATCTGGGGAAACGCGAACCACCGTTACGGTAACCATTGTGTTAGGAAACCAATTTGCAGCGTTTAACTGAAAAATATTGCTTACCTCTTTTTGCAACAATCTTGCAACCTTATTTTGTCTTATTGAACTCATAAACACAAAGGTATCAAATATGTTTTTAACAGTTATACTGTTGAAAAGTTAATTAAAAACCATCCTATTAATTTTCTACATTTACTCTCGTTTTGAAGATACTATTTTCCATATCCATTTTTATTATAGCTGTAACATGCTCTGCTCAGTCAAATTTAAATTTCGAGAAATGGGGAATTAATTACAGCGGAATTGATGAGGCAAAAAATTGGATAAACACTTCTGATGCAACCAAGTATAATGCTCCAGCAACCATGTTTAAAGAAGTTGATAATCCTGCCTCAGGATTGGCTTATGTTAAACTTATTACTTCTTACTGGGAAATAGGTGCTTCTTATGGATTAGATACTTTAGCTGGTTCTTTAATGCAACAATCGGAATATACCCAAAGACCTAAAAGCTTTACTTTTTCTTATCAATCCAACCCAAAAATAGGTGATGAAGTTTTGGTTGGAGTGCAATTAACTAAAACCATCAATGATTCTATAATAGTCGTTGGGGAAGGTTTTTTCACAACAGCTCAAATTCAAGAAAGTTGGATGAGCAAAACAATTAACATCGAATACTATTCGGGTAATGAGCCAGACAACATTAACATTATTGCTCTATCTAGTGCCAATGCTGTAATAAATAATGGGACAAAAGGTTATTCTAAAATTGGTTCGACATTGTATTTAGATAATTTAAGACTAAATGTTGGGAAAGAAAAACCGCAAGAAGAATATTACATACATGTTTTCCCCAACCCTGCAAAATCTTTCATTAATGTGCAAACCAATTCACCAGACAATCAACAAATTGAAATTTACGACCTATCAGGGAAATTATTATTGAGTTCTTCATTTAATCAACAATCTAAAATTGATATCTCTTCGCTTCCATCAGGAACATATATCTACAAGGTTTTTAGCACTGTTACTGGTGAAATAACAGCAACCAATAAATTTAACGCAATCAAATAGTTTTGTTTACTTTTTGTAAGTCATTGTTATTTAAGTAAATATAGTTTATTTTCGTGTTTCAACTTTTAAAACTATATAATATGAAAAAAACTTTACTTTCTTTAATCATGCTTACAAGCATTGGTATTTACAGCTCTCAAGCTCAAATAACCGTCAACTCAGGTGATGTTGTTGGTGCAGGAGATGTAGTAGAACAAGCTGGCGATACTATTCCTGGAGCGATTACCATAGGCTCTGGAGGAGCTAGTCAAACTTGGAACTATTCTGCTCTTAACGAAGATGTATTAGATACTTTATCTTTTAAAAATCCTGGACCTCTTCCTGGTTCATCTAATTTTCCTCTTTCTAATATAGGAATGGAAGATACCGATCAGGACAGTACATGGACGTATTTAACTAAAAATGCAGCTGGATTATTTGTAGATGGTGTGTATCAAATACAAAATGGACAGCCGACAACATTTCCTTTTGTTACAACCATTCTAACTTTCCCATCTACTATGGGAACTAACTTTGGTGGTACCTGGAATGGTGATTTATTTTCGTTCCCATTAGGAATTGATCCAGACAGTATTCCTCCTCTTCCAGATGGTCCTCATGGACATGTCGATTCTTTAAAACTTACTCGTGAAGCAACTTTAACAAGTAATATTGACGGTTGGGGTAATGTAACCACTCCTTTTGGAACATTTCCATCTCTGAGACAAATTGTTATTGAAGAAACCGTTGACACTACATGGCAATTGGTAAATGGAACTTGGGAAATCATAAGTGCTACAACGGTTAATTTCTTAGCAAATATTCCTCCTCCATTTGGACCTGTTATTGTAACTCCTGTGGTGTACGATACAACAAGATCAGCAAGGTGGTGGACAGACGACCCAACGGCAAGGTTTCCAATTGTTGAAATGGATTATGAAGCTAACGGTACTGTAAACAGAGTTGATTGGCAAAAATCTACACCAACAGTGGGTATAGCTCAACAAGCAACTACTGTATCGGGGGTGTCGTTGTATCCTAATCCTGCTGCAACTGAAATTACTATTGAAACTAGTTTAACAAACAATAGCAGTATTCAACTATTAGATGTTACTGGTAAGTTAATTTCTGACAATAGTTTTAGTAAAAACAAAATAACACTGTCTATTTCCGATTTAGAAGATGGAATTTATTTCTACAACATTTATGATGTTGATGGAATTGTTCTCCATTCCAATAAATTTGTCGTAGCAAAATAGAAAATAATTTATTTAAAAAAAGCCTGATGAAATTTCATCGGGCTTTTTTATTAATACAATAATTGGTGAGGATAAATATTGAGATGTGTATTCTTAATGAGTTTATACATGACCTCTTTCAACTCATCCGTATTTATTTTTTTAACTGCAGAGATATAAACCGTAGGCGCATCTACTTTCGACATCCACATTTTCTTTAAGTCTTCTAATGAATAATTCTCTCGTGTTTTAGGGAGCAAATCATCTTCATCTTTCTTTACGTAAGTAAACGCATCGACTTTATTAAAAACAATGATAATGGGCTTATCCAAACCTCCTATGTCTTTTAATGTTTCATTCACCACATTAACATGGTCTTCAAAATTTGGATGAGAAACATCAACAACATGAACCAATACATCAGCATCTCTAACCTCATCCAATGTAGACTTAAAAGACTCCACTAAATGATGAGGAAGTTTTCTAATGAACCCTACAGTATCCGTTAATAAGAACGGCAAATTCTTAATCACTACCTTTCTTATAGTCGTGTCTAACGTTGCAAACAGTTTGTTCTCAGCAAATACATCAGATTTACTAAGCATGTTCATTATGGTAGATTTCCCAACATTGGTATATCCAACCAAAGCAACTCTCACCAGCTGCATTCGTTGCTTTCGTTGAGTAGATTTTTGCTTGTCTATCTTCTGCAATTTTTCTTTTAGTAAAGAAATTTTTTGAGTGATTATTCTTTTATCCGTTTCTATTTGAGTTTCTCCAGGTCCACGCATTCCTGCGCCACCACCTTTTTGTCTATCTAAGTGGGTCCACATTCTTGTTAATCGCGGCAACAGGTACTGATATTGGGCTAACTCAACCTGTGTTCTCGCGTGGGCTGTTTGAGCTCTTGTTGCAAAAATATCTAAGATGAGGTTACTTCTATCTAAAATTTTTACTTCTAAAATCCGCTCGATATTTCTCAGTTGAGACGGAGATAATTCATCATCAAAGATAACCATGTCAACTCCATGTTCTTTAACATAATCAAGAACATCCTCCATTTTCCCTTTACCAATAAAGGTTTTAGGGTGGGGTCTATCCAATTTTTGAACAAATCGTTTTAAGGTTTTAACACCAGCTGTTTCAGCTAAAAATGCTAATTCATCTAAGTATTCAAGAGTCGTACTGTCTTTTTGGTTCCGTACAGTAACACCAACCAAAACGGCTGTTTCCTTAGATTGTTCTGAAGTGCTGTGTGATTTTTTTTTCAAACTCTACATTATCTAAAACCAACCTCTTCCCAAGGCATAGGGTTTAATTACGCCTCCCCAGAGAATAAAAATCAACGCTATTATATAGAAAATAGCACCTTTCTTATGTTTCAATTCATCTGTATCCGCTTTCTTAGATTTAATTCTTCCTACAGTAATTAATACTACAACCAATAGCATTGTTATGCCATGCTCAATTGTCCAAAACCTTAAATCACCATTTTTCATAGTCGCAGCCATGTCAGCAAGACCTCCTCTAACCAATTTACTCATTGCAAAAGCAACTATTCCAACGATTACTTGGATATGAGTAAAACTCAACAGCAAAATAGCAATTAAATTATCCGATTTTCCAAATGGTTTTTTACTGAACCAACCTGCTAATGATTTAATAATAGCAGTCAATAAAAACAATAGTATCAAAAACCTTAATCCAGAATGTGCATGTAACATTTTAATCCGTTTTAGTGTGCAACAAAAGTAAGGAAAAGAGCCTGTTATTTAAATTAATTCTAATTAATCTTGCCGTTCATCATTTAACTGACGCCATCTTTCAGTTTAAAATATTATTTTTGGCTTTCTTCAACTGACAACACTTGAAATAATTTATTGAGGAATTCTAAAATTAATTAAAAAGGATACCTCCTATTTCAATTGTAGTCATAATTTTTTAGATCGTATGAAAAAAATAATTCTTTTCATTTTTATTATCAGTTCGGTAGCTGTTTCTGCTCAAGAGACTTTTAACGTAAACGGAACACATGATAAAAACCATAATTTTTATGCATTTACGAATGCAACAATACATACCAACTATCTAACTACAATTGAAAACGCAACCCTCTTAATTAAAGATGGGAAAATTATTGCCGTTGCGGAAAAAATAGATCTTCCAGCAAATACGGTAGTTTTTGATATGAAAAACAAACACATTTACCCTTCTTTGATTGATGTGTACTCTGACTATGGGATAGCTAAAGCTGCAAAAAGTAAAACAAGAAATTGGACACGTCAGGCAAAAACCAATAACAAAGGTGCTTTTAATTGGAACCAAGCCATCAAACCAGAAGTTGAAGCTGGAAAATTATTCAAAGTAGATAATAAAAAGGCTGAAGAATTGAGAAAATTAGGTTTTGGGACTGTCTTAACACACCAGCACGATGGAATAATGAGAGGGACTTCAGCTTTAGTTACTTTAGGAAATGACCAAGCTAATGCAGTAATGCTTAAAGACAATGTTGCAAATCATTTATCTTTTAATAAAGGAACATCTACACAAAGTTACCCGGGTTCATTAATGGGCATGATAGCATTAATACGTCAAACCTATTATGATGTAGACTGGTTGTTTAACAATAAACAAGTTGATGAATACAACATTTCGTTAAACTCAATAATTGACAACTGGAAGCTTCCCCAAATTTTTGAAGCCAATGATAAGCTAAGTATTTTACGTGCTGATAAGGTTGGTGACGAATTTGAGATGCAGTATATTTTTAAAGGAAAAGGCGATGAGTATCAAAGAATAAAGGAAATAAAAGCAACAGGTGGCAAATTAATTCTTCCTGTAAATTTCCCAAAAGCCTACGAGGTATCAGACCCTTATAACTCATTGATTGTAAGTTATTCTGATGTTAAAAACTGGGAGCTTGCTCCATATAACTTAGGAATTGTAGCAAGTAATGAAATAGATTTTTCCATTACTACTTCCGATCTAAAAGACAAAAAAGTATTTTTTAAGAACTTAAGAAAAGCCATCAAGTCTGGGTTGTCTGAACAAGATGCACTAAAAGCATTAACCTATTCTCCTGCCACTTTCATTAATGAATATGACAGAATTGGAAGTTTAGCCCAAGGGAAATTGGCCAATTTTATCATTACTTCTGAGAATCTTTTTGCAGAGAAAAACATCATTCATGAAAATTGGATAAGAGGAAAGCAACATATCATATCTGATTACAACATAATTGATGTTAGAGGAAACTATAGTTTAAACTTGGGAGAAAAAGTGTATGATTTAAAAGTAAAAGGTGAGCCAAAAAAATTAAAAGGTAGTATTCAAATTATCGGGACAAAAGACAACAAACCAGATACGAGTAAGGTAAGTGTTTCCATTAAAGTTCTTAAGAATAGCATTTCGCTGACCTTTAACCCTAAAGATGACTTTGAAAAAGGGACCGTTAGACTAAGTGGAACTGTGACTAACAATGCAGCGATATGGGATGGTAATGGTCAACTATCCAATGGTAACTGGATTAAATGGACAGCAATAAAAGGAAAAAAAGGAAAAGATGATGACAAGAAGAAGAAAAAAGAAAGTAAGGTTGATTCATTAGTTGTCCCGGAAATTCAATACCCAAACATGGCTTATGGATTTGATTCACTTCCAAAAGCTGAAACAATGCTAATAAAAGGTGCAACTGTATGGACTAACGAAGCAGAAGGGATTATGAAAAATGCGGATGTTATTATTCATAATGGGAAAATACAGGCAGTTGGACGAAACCTCTCTTTTGAAGGGGCAAAAATTATTGATGGTAAAGGCAAGCATTTATCTTCAGGAATTATTGACGAGCATTCTCATATTGCCATTAGTAGAGGAGTTAATGAGTGTACACAATCAGTAACTGCTGAAGTAAGTATTGCAGATGTTGTTAATTCTGATGATGTTAATATTTACCGTCAACTGGCCGGTGGTGTTACAGCATCTCAATTATTACACGGTTCATGTAATCCAGTTGGTGGGCAATCTGCTTTGATAAAACTAAAATGGGGAAGTTCTCCAGAAGAAATGAAAATCAAAGACACTGATGGGTTTATAAAATTTGCTTTGGGAGAAAATGTAAAGCGTGCTGGTGGAACAAGCAGGTTCCCTCAAACAAGAATGGGAGTTGAACAAGTATACTATGATGCATTTATAAGGGCAAAAGAGTATCAAGCAAAATGGGATGCTTTTGCTGCAATTCCAGAAAAGGATAGAGAAAATACGCCTGCACCAAGAATAGACTTGGAGATGGAAACCTTAAACGAGATTATCAATAAAGAGCGATTTATTTCTTGTCATTCTTACCAACAAGGAGAAATTAACATGTTAATGCATGTGGCAGATTCTATGGGGTTTAGAGTAAATACATTTACCCATATTTTAGAAGGGTACAAAGTAGCTGATAAAATGAAAGCACATGGAGTTGGTGGTTCGACTTTCTCAGATTGGTGGGCTTATAAATTTGAAGTAAATGATGCCATCCCTTACAACGGAGCAATAATGCACAATCAAGGAGTTACTGTTGCATACAATTCAGATGATGCAGAAATGGGAAGAAGGTTAAATCAAGAAGCAGCTAAAGCAGTTAAATATGGTGGGGTTAGTGAAGAAGAAGCCTTAAAGTTCGTAACACTCAATCCTGCCAAACTATTACACCTCGATCACAAAATGGGAAGCATTAAAGTGGGTAAAGATGCTGATGTTGTTTTATGGTCGGATAATCCATTGTCGATTTATGCTAAAGTAGAAAAAACAATAATTGATGGAGCTGTTTATTTTGATATTGAAGAAGACGCTAAAAGACAAAAAGAAAATCAAAAAGAAAAAGCACGAATCATTGAAAAAATGATTTCAGCTAAAAAAGGTGGTGCTAAAACACAAGCGCCTAACGGTAAAAAACCAAAATTATACCACTGTGATACGGTTGGTGAATAATATTAGTTAATATGAAGAACATACTCTTAATACTATTGACAGGATCACTTTTGAGTGTTAATGCTCAAATCGAAACTCCTGCGCCAAAGCAGACCAAAAAGATAATGCTGCTAAACGGTGTTGCTCATTTAGGCAACGGAAAAATAATCCAAAACTCTGCGATTGCTTTTGAAGATGGCAAATTAACCATTGTAGCCAATGCTGCAGCAATTAAAATAGATTTTAGCCAATTTGATACGGTAATTAATATACCTAATAAACATGTCTATCCTGGAATCATTGCACCAAATTCTACTTTAGGGTTAACTGAGATTGGAGCCGTAAGAATGACTCACGATTATTCGGAATATGGAATGTTTAAACCACATGTAAGGTCTATTATTGCTTACAATACAGAATCTAAAATTACGACAACTGTTCGCTCTAATGGTATTTTATTAGCGCAGGCTACTCCAAGAAGTGGTGCCATTTCAGGAACATCTTCAATTGTACAATTTGATGCATGGAACTGGGAAGATGCTGTTTACAAAAAAGATGATGGTGTGCATTTAAACTGGTCGGGAATGTTTAGCCGATGGAATGGGAAAAAGAACAAAGAGTATGACAAGTCTGTCACCAAATTAAATGATTTCTTCACCAATGCTTTAGCTTATTCTAAAACAGCAGATTATCCAGAAAAAAATCTACGGTTTGAAGCGATGCGAGGAGTTTTTAATGGAGAAAAAACACTTTACATCCATGCTAATTTTGTAAAAGAAATTACCGAAGCCATCAATTTTTCTAAAAAACATAAGGTCTCTAAAATGGTAATTGTTGGTGGTTATGATGCTTGGATGGTTGCTGATATGCTTAAAGAAAACAAAGTAGCTGTCATTTTAAAAAGAGTACACAGTTTACCTCAACGACAAGAGGATGACGTTTATCTACCATATAAGTTACCGCATATGTTATTTGATGCTGGCGTTTTATTTTGCTTAGAAAACTCTGGTGATATGGAAGCCATGGGAACACGTAATTTGCCTTTTTATGCTGGTACAGCTGCAGCTTATGGTTTGGATAAAGAAGAAGCATTAAAACTAATTACCTTAAATACAGCAAAAATTTTAGGAATAGACAAGACTACTGGTAGTTTAGAGGTTGGTAAAGATGCTACCCTCTTTATTTCTAATGGAGATGCTTTAGACATGAGAAGCAATGATGTTATAGGCGCATTTATTCAAGGCCGCCATATAGACATAGACAACCATCAGAAGAAATTGTATAGAAAGTACAGTGGAAAATATACTGATCAATAAACAATTTCATATAACTCTTTTCGTGATGTAGAATTGGTTCTTCATGAATTAATTTCCCTATCACTCACAACTGTCCAGTTTTTAATAAAACTGGACAGTTGTTTTTTAAGTCTCTGATATTCAAGTGTTTTTCTTCGTCCACCCAACCTTTTTGTTTTAAGCACCTCTTAATTTAAAACAATGTATAGGAACTATTAAAAAAGAAATCATGAAATTATTTATAAGCACATTACTTTGTGTCATCTCGTTTATTGGAACCATTCGTGCTACCACATATGAAGTTGGTCCGAACAAAACCTATTCAAGTATTTTGCAAGTACCCACTCACAATTTACAAGCGGGAGATAGCGTAAAAGTTTTTTACAAACCATCTCCTTATTATGAAAAATTTTTATTGCATGGAATTGGTACATCTAATAATCCTGTCGTATTAATTGGGGTTGCTGACATTAGTGGTAATAAACCCATTTTAGATGGAACCAATGCACTCAGTAATACAACTTCGAGCTACTGGAATGAAGATCGACAAGTCTTACTTATTGGGCAAGCTGGATCTGTACAATCAGATTACGTCACTGTAGATGGGTTTGAAATTAGAGGAGGAAATAATCTTAATCTTTTCACAGATGACCAAGGGAATTCCGGTATAGCCTATCAAGCAAATGCTAGTGGAATCCGTGTTTCATGGGGAAAAAACGTAACCATACGGAATTGTGACATTACCAATAATGGAATAGGGCTTCAGAGTGGGGAAGGAGATGATCAGAATTTGATTATTGAATACTGCCACATTTATGATAATGGTGTTTGTTCTTGGTTAAATTCATTTATTCATAACCTGTACTTGAGTAGTGGTAATAATTCTACTATTACTATGCAGTATTGCCATATTGGAGAGTTACTAAGTAACGGTCAACAAGTAAAAAGTAGAGCGCAAACAACTGTTATTCGATACAATTGGATTGAAGGAGGAAGAAATAGCAGTCTCGACTTGGTCGAATACGTTGGTTTCTCAGCATTATATACAGCAGACGCTTACGTATATGGCAATGTAATTATTAAGCCTGACAATTCTGAAAATTCTCGAATTGTTCACTTTGGAGCAGATAACCCTGGAAGCTATCGCTTAGGTACATGCTATTTTTATAATAATACTTGTATAATAAAAGACACTCGAACTTGGGGAACAAGAAGAATTTTCAACCTTTCGGATAGTGTCGCAAATATTATTGCCGACAATAATATTTTTTATAAAGCAGATGCTGCTACGTATGATTTAATGTCAGGTACATCCAACTTAAGCGGTTCTGATAATTGGTTTTCGAACAACATAACAGGAACATCCACATTAAATAGTAGCTTGTCTGGAACAACCCCTGGCTTTGTTAATGTCTCTTCTGAAGATTACCAACTACAGACAACATCTCCCTGCTATAACGTATTATCATCTTACAGTTATCCGACAAATTATAACTTATCCGAACAATATGTTAAGCACATGCAGCGTATTCCAAGGCCTATTAATGGAAACATTGATTTAGGTGCATTTGAAATTAGTTTACCCCTCTCAATTCATGAAACTTCTCTGACCGATCAAAACATTTTTCCTAATCCAACAACGGGAATATTGAATATTACGGCCCATGATTTGGAAAAAATTATGGTAATCGATATTTCAGGCAAACTAATTAAAGAGATGAACCCTAATCCTAAAATTGATTTATCTGATTTGTCAAAAGGATTGTACTTCATTAAACTGATTTCTGAAAAACAGGAATGGGTTCAAAAAATTATTATAAAGTAAAACCACTTAGAAACATGAAAACATTAACCATTTTATTATTCACTTTTTTAGCTTCTATTGCTATCAATGCGCAAGTTAAAATTGGAACCGAAATACAGGTTAACACTTACACCACGGACGATCAATACGAGCCTAAATTAGCCAGCGATGCTGCGGGAAATTTTGTAGTAGTATGGCCCAGCGTGTTGCAAGATTTAGATGGGGAAGCCATAGTTGCTCAGCTTTACGACCTAAATGGGTCACCTCTCGGAGGTGAAATAATGGTCAATACGACTACTGTTGACGATCAATACTCTCCAGATGTAGCCATGGACTTAGCCGGAAATTTTGTTGTTGTTTGGACAAGTGCTTATCAGGATGGTGATGATGATGGTGTGTTTTTCCAACGCTTTAATAAGTTTGGAGTTAAATTAGGTGGAGAAGTTCAAGTGAATCAAACTACGGCACTCATGCAGGGCCATCCAAGCATCGCCATGGACAATAATGGAAACTTTGCGGTTGCTTGGGTTTCATGGAGCGGAATGTTGAATGGAAACACAGATGACATTATGTTTCGGTTATATGATAACTTAGGCACCCCAACAACCTCAGAAACATTGGTGTCAAGTCCGCCAGGAGGTAATTTCATAAGATGCGATGTCGCCATGGGACCAACCGGAAACTTTGTCATAGGTTTTCATGATTTGGATTCAGATGGAAGGGGCGTTTTCGCGAGGAGTTATGATTCAACTGGAATTCCTATAAGCACATTATTTCAAGTCAACTCTTATGTTACTGACCACCAAGAATTCTCAGCTTTAGCCATGACAAACGGAGGAGATTTTGTTGTAGCTGGGGGCAAGATGGTGATGGTGGTGGAATTTATGCCAGACAGTATGATATAGTCGGTACAGCCAAAGGTCCAGAAATATGGGTAAATACAGAGTACACCAGTAGCTTTCAAATAGAGGTGGACGTAGCCATTGATAGTTTAGGAAACTTTACAGTGGTTTGGCAAAGCTGGTGGCACGATGGGGATAATTATGGTGTTGCGGCTAAACGGTTTGATACAGCAGGTTTGCCATTAGGTCCAGAATTTCAGGCCAATACTGAAATAATAGATGGTCAATCCAGTCCTTCAGTAAACATGAGCCCCACCGGAGAATTCATTATTGCCTGGGAAAGCTATTTCCAGGATGGTTCTGGAATAGGAATATTTGCCCAACGTTACAGTGCTGCTTTACCTGTTGGTTTAAACGAAACAGTTATAGAAACAGCCCCAATGTTATATCCAAACCCAGTAAAGGATGTACTTTACATCAAAAACTTAAATCATGCTATTAATGACATTACCTTTTTCAACATTGGTGGTCAGGAAGTTTATCGTATAAATAACAGTCCTAAAAAAGCAATAGCGTTAAATCATTTGCCAACTGGAATTTATACGGTTCAAATAAAAAATAAACAATCTAATTCAACATATAAGATAGTTAAAGAATAAAATATACTTTTGCCCCATGGCGGCAAATGAAGACAATCTAAAAAAAATCATATCTCACGCTAAAGAGTACGGATATGTATTTCAATCAAGTGAAATTTATGATGGGTTAAGTGCCGTTTATGATTACGGTCAAATGGGTGCTGAGCTGAAGAAAAACATCAAAGATTATTGGTGGAAGGCGATGGTGAACATGAATGAAAACATTGTAGGAATTGATGCTGCAATATTTATGCATCCAACTACCTGGAAAGCTTCTGGTCATGTCGATGCTTTTAGCGATCCTCTAATTGACAATAAAGATTCTAAAAAAAGATACCGTGCCGATGTATTAATTGAAGAACACTTAGAAAAAATTCGATTAAAAACAGAGAAAGATGTTGCTAAAGGCATTAAGCGTTTTGGAGATGATTTTGATGAAGAACAATTTAGAGCTACTAACCCTAATGTTCTGAGAAACCAAACTAAAATTGATGACATCAATGCTCGCTTTAAACTGGCAATGGACAATGATGATTTGGCCGGGGTTAAAACGTTAATTGAAGATTTAGGTATTGCTTGCCCAATTAGTGGTTCTAAAAACTGGACAGATGTAAAACAATTTAACTTAATGTTTTCTACTGAAATTGGTGCTGTTGCTGAAGCTGCTAACACCATTTATTTACGACCAGAAACGGCTCAGGGTATTTTTGTGAACTACCTCAACGTACAAAAATCTGGACGAATGAAAATTCCTTTTGGAATTGCACAAATCGGTAAAGCTTTTAGAAACGAGATCGTTGCTCGTCAGTTTATTTTTAGAATGCGTGAGTTCGAGCAAATGGAAATGCAATTTTTTGTGCGTCCAGGAGAAGAAATGAAATGGTATGAGCACTGGAAGGAGCAACGCTTCAACTGGCATCAATCTTTAGGAATAGATGAGAAATATTACCGTTTTCATGATCATGTGAAATTAGCACATTATGCCAATGCAGCTTGTGATATCGAATTTGATTTCCCAATGGGGTTTAAAGAATTAGAAGGAATTCATTCGCGAACAGATTTTGATTTAAAACAACACGAAGAACATTCAGGTAAAAAATTACAATACTTCGATCCAGAAATTAATGAAAGCTATGTTCCTTATGTGGTAGAAACTTCAGTTGGTTTAGATAGAACATTTTTGGCCATTCTTTCTGCTGCTTATACGGAAGAAAAATTAGAAAATGATACGGAAAGAACCGTATTGAAACTTCCAGCTTTTTTAGCGCCTATTAAAGTTGCTGTAATGCCATTAACCCGTAAAGATGGTTTGCCTGAAAAAGCAAGGGAAATTCTTACTATTTTGAAGTACGATTACAACTGTAATTATGATGAAAAAGATTCTCCTGGAAAACGCTACAGAAGACAAGATGCCATTGGTACACCTTTCTGTATTATGGTAGATCATCAAACATTAGAAGACAATACCGTAACCATTAGAGATAGGGACACCATGCAACAAGAACGTGTTGCCATTGATAAAATAGAAGCTATCTTAAAAGATAAGTTGGACCTTAGAAAGGTGTTGAACTAAAATCAGAGTTTAAAAGATAATCCTACAAAAGCAATATAGAAGCTCTGAGCCTGTATTGAAGCACTTTTATCAAACTCAAAAGCATTTGTCTCAGCATCCCTACCAAATTGAGTATAGGTGCCTTTCATATTAGAGTAACTTGAATAAGCGTAGTTAATACTAGTGCTAATGGCTACATCTTTAAGTATGAATACTCGATATCCAAAATTGACTTTCAAATAATATCCAGTTCCACTTAGGTTAGTATACACCGGTGCCCGAAGTTCACTTGCTGGTATAGATTTGAGATTCGAAACCCCAACTCCAAGGGCAACATACAAATCTTGATAGTCATAATTGATAAAATGATAACTGAAACGACCTCCAAAATCTTGTCCAGATCCGTGAGTGGTAGAACTGTTAAGGAAACCAAAATGTTTGTATTCCACTCCTACTCCCATTTTAGAGCTTAAGGAGTATTCTACCAAAAGAGGGATGATTAGCATCCCTTCTGTAAGCTCCTTTTTCTTATTCTCAATGTTATTAATCGTTAAGGTATTAAAATTACAATTGTTAGTTGTTGCAGAAAGCTCTTGACCATAAAATCCACCAAAGGCCATTTGAAGATCAAAATAGAATTTTCCTTTCTCAAAAGAATGTTCTGGCCGATTTGAACCTGGCATAGCTGAATACCTATCAGGTTCTTCGTCAGAAATTTGAGCATAAAAACTATTGCTTATAATCAACGTTATTAATACAATCAAAAATCTCATCCCTTATATATTACCATTTATTGTTTGACAATCCGTTCTACAAATTGACCTTTATCATTACTATACTTCACAATGTACAGACCATTTTTTTCTTGAGTCAAATCAATTTCATGTTGCGTAAAAGCTCCACTATAGTGATATACTTGTTGACCCATCATGTTTAACACTTTAATTTCCCCTTCTCCATCAAAGCCTTTTACATTTACAGTAAATTGACCGTTGTTGGGGTTAGGGTGAAGTGATACTTTTGAAAAATTATATTCCTCTATACCGACAGCACAAGGATTTGAGCAATTGGTACTAAAAGAAGCGCTTGCGTCAATGTTTGTCCAATTGGTAGTTGAATAGATAACATTATCCACTTCTATACAGGTTAAGCTTGGGTTGAGTGACGCAAAAAAGGTAGTTAAAATGGTATTATTTCCATTTTTAACATTTAAGCAACTTAGTAAATTATTATGGCAGACTAAATCTGTCAATAGTGCATTTTGAGTCAAATTTAAACTGCTCATTTGATTATTAAAACATTGCAATTGGATTAATGCACTATTCTGAGTAACATTAAGGTTGGCTAATAGATTATTTTCACAATAAAAATATTGTAATGCAGTATTTTGAGTTACATCAAGATTACTCAACTGATTATTTTCACAAAAGAGAGATGAAAGTAATGTGTTTTGTGTAACATCCAAACTTGTTAACTGGTTAAAATAACACCCTAAGTGAGTTAAAGCAGTATTTTGGGTAACATTTAAATTGGTCAATTGATTATTATAACAATCTAATGATGTCAAAGCTGTAAAATCTTCAATCCCTGTTAAATCATTGATAAAACTAAAATCAACCGACAGAACCGTTACTGTATCAATATTAACTGTAAGAACCATTCCATCGGGCACTCCAGAATCATATCCTCTTGCAATCAAAGCTTGCTCAAAATTCACATCAGGAATAGTGGTTGTTTGAGCATAAAAATTGCTACTTATAATCACGATTAATAATACAACTATGACTTTCATCCCTAATATATTATTATTTATTGTTTCACAATTCGTTTTACAAATTGACCATTATCATTGCTATACTTAACAATGTATAAGCTATTCTTTTCTTGAGTCAAATCAATGTCATGTTCCGTAAAAGTGCCACTATAGTGATAAACTTGTTGGCCTACCATGTTAAACACTTTAATTTCTCCTTCTCCATCAAAGCCTTTTACATTTAAAGTAAATTGACCGTTATTGGGGTTGGGAAAAAGGGTTACTCCAGTGAAATTACTCAATTCAGTTACATTCGTGGAAATACTCACGCTTACATCATCAATATAATAATAGGCAAAACATTCTATCAAAGAACAAGGAACGCCAGTAGAGTCGAGTGTCGTATTTGCAATGTCTCTAAAATTTCCAATAATCAAATAATTTTCGTTACCTGTAGCGGTATATATTTGCTGAAACACGGACCATCCTGATGAGTTGTTTAACGGGGTTCCAACTTGTTCAACCTGAGGGGTGTAAAGTAAATTAGTAGGCTGGCTATAGTTGATTTGAAAAGCAGAAAAATAGACTCCTATTTCTTGAACTGAATGAGAAGACGAATCAGCTAAACTCCAATAGAACTGAACAAGGTACTGTTGACCAGCAGTTAAGGTGCTGGTTAATTGTACCTGTAAGTATTCTCTATAAGCAATTGGTGAAAATGGATCGAGCGATGTTAGGTAAATACCTGCATAACCTGTACCCGTATTGGCAGACTGAACACCCTTCAAATTATTGGGGACATTAACCGACCAACTACCAATTGGTGCGCAAGCATTAAAATAATCACTTGAGCCTATATTCGGAATAGTCCAATCACTAAGTACATTAAACTGGCTAACTGTACTTGGGCAAGGAAAGTACGATTCAAAGCTTGAGTTTGGAACTAAATTCTGAGCAAATCCAAAAAAGGAATAGGACATCATTATTAGCATTAAAAATTTCGTTTTCATCATTTTTCCTGTTAATTTTTAATTATTGTTTCACAATCCGTTCTACAAATTGACTATTGCTGTTACTATATTTCACAATGTATAAACCATTCTTTTCTTGGGTTAAATCAATTTCATGTTGTGTAAAAGTGCCACTATAGTAATAAACTTGTTGCCCTACCATATTAAACACTTTAATTTCTCCTTCTCCATCAAAGCCTTTTACATTAATTGTAAATTGACCGTTATTGGGGTTGGGGGAAATAGAAATCTCATTTATAAAATTCCATTGGCTATCACCTACAACCACAATTCTATTTCCACTTCCAACACTCTGAATTGATAACTGACATTTTGGACCATAGGTTCCCCAACTGTTTCCTTTCTTAACAGCAACTTCAACATCATAAGTTTTTCCAGTAATCATCCCTGAAAAATCAGATGATGGTTGAAAACTGTTCGCTGTTTTTTCTTTTTCAGCACTCAATGATGTAACAGGATCGGTTACAAGAAACTTATATTTATTTGCTCCTTGAATAACTTCTGCATACACTTTTTCCTGAGGAATAGGAATACTCCCCCCGCATTGTGGTGGAATCAATCTTGATTTTTTCTTCTTAGAACATCTATGAATAATAACATTCTTGTTATTGCTTTTCCCTGGAACATTGTTTGAGATTGTTACAGCTCCACCAATTGCTCCGTTGGTGTTTAATAAATTTGAAATGGCACAAGGTTCTGTTAACACATTATTAAATTGCATGGTAAAATCTCCCCCTACTTGTGCTAAGTTCTCTAAACCATTTAAACTTACCAATCCAGAATTATTTATTATTGATAATCCTCCTACAGAAGTTATACCATCTAAGCCACTTAATGAACTTAATGAACCGCATCCATAAACAGATAGTCCTCCAGTAACTGAGGTAATATTATTTAATGAAGATAAATCTAAAATAGGGTCATTCCCGTTATCTAAAATGAAGATACAATCAACTACACCAAAACTTATCGCCCCAAATGCATCTACTTCAGCTTGTGTTTGTAATAATTCACAGGTAGCACTTTTAAATTCTGTATTTATAAAATTACACAACTCTCCTAATTCACAAGAAGTATAATCTACTGAACAATTTTTTAAATTTAATTGATACTGGTAAACTCCTGAAAATAAATTTGACGGAATAGGTGTAATTCCAGTATTTGAAGTCTCATCCCATGTTATTTCTAATCCAACAAAACCATCAGGATCTCCCGGGGCTACAACATCACTATATTCGTAAAATGGTATTGAGTGCCCGTTGAGAGCATAAACTTCTTGCTCAGTAATGGTTAACTCATAGGATAAAATATTATTATAATATGGTTGAAACGAAGGGGCTCCAGCAACCGTATATAATTGATCTGTTACTTTCCATATTACAGCTCCTGGGCCTGGTGTCCCAGAGCTAATAAGGTTTGAATTCGTCCCTTGAATTCTTGGCGCTCCCCAATAAGGAGGGTTAAATGCCCCTACAGGCTCAGTATCAATACAGCCATTAATATCAGTAACTGTAACCAAGAAATTAAATATTAAATTAGGGTCGTTAGATACTACAGGAGGGAAGAAAGTAAAATCTCCGCTCGATTGCTGTCCCACTGTATGATCTCCACTTAAGTCAAATAAAAATGGTCCATTCCCTGTTGCTGTTGCAGCTATATGCAATGGATCACAAGTTCCTATAAGTAAATTTTGAGCTGTTAATACGGGTAAAGAATGCTCTACAGCAGTAAATAAAAAACTGTAGGTACATTTGGTATTTCCATCATCGTAAACAGCCACCAATTCATAACTGCCTGCTCCTAAGGTAATACTCGTTCCTGTGCCCAATGGGGGTTTTAAAGTTTGATCGAACCAAGTATATGTGAAACCAGAATGTCCATTAGTAGTAAAAGTTGCAGTACTTCCTGGTCCACATAACGGTCCTGAAGCTACCGGTGGAGAAGGAGGTAAAATAATCTCAATTTGAGAAAATTTGGTTGTGCTACATCCAGTTAATGAATTAGTAACCGTTACTGTAAATGAGAAACCATTACTACCTGTTTCAGGGGTATAATTTACAAATGGCGTACTTTGAGTAACAGACGATCCTGTTATGTTTTCTACAATAGTCCAAGAAAATGTATGCCCTTTAACAAACCCTAAACTAAGTTGGAAATCCTCTCCTTCACACAACACATAAGTCGCTTGCAAATTTAAAACAGGGTTATTATGATAACAAAACCGCTTGATTTCTTCTTGCAATCCACAATTAGCAGAATTAACAACATGTTTTACCCAATAGCATTTATCTCCTTGTAAAGAGAATCCTGCATTAATAATATCCAAACTTGAGCCTGAACCCAAAAGAACGGCCCCTGCTAAAGGGTCAAATGCTGGCAATACGCCAGTATCTTCTTCTATCCACCATTCGTTACTTACAGATCCTACTATAGAATTTACAGTTAGTATTACTGGTTCTCCGAAACAATAGTTTCCGTCAGGATCGTTAAATGTAAATGTAGGATCGGGATCGGGCTCAATGTTTATAGTAAACTGCTCACTAATAGGACACCCGTGTGTTGTAGTCCCTAAAATTTGAATTGTTGTACTGGAAGAGAACCCGCTAGAAACATTCCATGTTGGTCCTGAGTTTACTAAATTTCCTGATTCATACCACTCATATGGAGAAACAAGTACCCCAAATGGGCCTTCTATTTCCATAAATACTGGTTCATCAACACAAGCTGGGTTAGGACTTACTATCAAGTCAATATCTGTACTATCTAAACAAATTGTTTCTGTCCATGTATCTGCGGGACCGCAACTGTTATTTATCGATAAACTTATTTTATAACACCCTCCTGATTCAAAAGTAAAGCCCATGGGACCAAAAACAGATTGCATCACAGTTGCTCCTGGCGCTCCTGTTTGATTGGGTTGTGTGTAAGTTATTCCTATTGGATTGTTAAACTCATTAACTTCTACTATTTCCCAATGGTATTCATCACTATTCGTACTTGGTGAACCATCCGCGATTATTGCATTTCCAGCACAAGGTGCTATATATGAAAGATCAAAATCGGCTTGTGGCACATTTGTTTTTACAAATTTTACGTCATCAATAAATACTCCCGTCTCATAAGTAGGGGTACTCGCTGGAAAATCCTTAATGCGAAATTCTATTCTATTATAGGTCGCGGCCTGAACTGCATCTACTTGTACAGATGTAGAATAATTTATCCATGAGGTAGTATTCGTTATTACAGGTGTTTCAAATAGCACTAGAGCAGGCACAGTTAGGCAATTAGCAGTATTTACTAAAGTAACCTCGATAACATGATAAGGAGTATATTGATTTACCTGTATTGGAAGAATCGATTTAGCAACATTAAAAGACAAATTATAACAACCTTCTGAAAATGATGGGGGGTTTAACCATTGCCCTATCCGTTCATCGAAATTATGAATGCTTGCCTCATTTACAATATGGTGTTTAACAAAATGTGCATATTTTGAGTGACCTATTTCATCTGGTAAAACTCCCCATTGCGGTTGTCTATTGCATAAATCCTCAACTGGGTCAGGACAAACAAGACCTGAAGAACATACATTAAAATCAACATGATCTGGACTCCCTGGAAAAAATCCACCAGACGGTAAAGAACACCCTTTTTGCCATTGGGGGGGAAGTTCAGTTGCACAAGCCGGGTTTCCATCTTCAAAATCCCCATTAACTATTAAATCTTGTCCAAAACCCAAATAAGAAATAAACATTGCCAATACTATTAAACTCTTTTTCTTCATTTTCCTTTTTTTTAATTTTGATTTACTGTTTTATAATTCGTTGTGTAAGCTGTTCTTGTTCATTCGTGTATTTAACTATATAAAGCCCATTTTTCTCATGGCTTAAATCTATTTCATGTTGGGAAAAATTTCCTTTAAAGTAATAGACTTGTTGCCCCATTACATTATGAACCTCAATTGTCCCTATTCCATTATAATCTTTTATACTTATCGTGAATTTTCCATTAGTCGGGTTAGGAAATATGTTAAGTTCTTGAAATTCTTTTTCACCGGGAAATTCATTGGTTTCAATACTTGTATTTCCAATTCCAGCATAATTAGAAGGAAAAGAATATCTCATATTGCTGGTTAAACAAGGGTTTATACGAGCGTGAATACCATCTCTTAAAACAGCCCCTGCTGCAAAGCGAATCTTTGTTCCAGCACTAAGTTCTACTGGACCTCCTCCAATAAAATCACATTCAGCATGTAACGTATGAAGCGCATTCTCATTATAGGACCATCCTAACGCTGTAAAAACGTTAGATCGAAAGCAATCCATATAAGTTTCATAGTATTTACCACCTACAGAGGATACCCCGACTGCATTCCAGGCATTTATTACTTGCTCAACTCTCCAATCACATTCTCCCCATAAATCTATTGCTGCCAGAATAGAACCATTCTTACTATCGTTATACTCGGAGTACTCACTTAAATAATCTCTTAAATTCTTAAATGCAACTTGCGCAGCAGATTCCTTTCCTATTCCCGTTACGTTATAGGTAACTCCATCAATTGTCTGTGAACCTCCTTCTGCCAATAAATAAAACCAATGATTTTGTACTCCTCGATTCACATACTCAAAAGTATTATCTGATGGCCCAGAATACCAATCTACTCCTTCATAAATTGAAGCTTGATTGGTCAAAGAAGGATCTTGAAGATTACTAATTGCCGTTGTACCAAGTTCTGGTATTAATTCTATATTTGTTATCCGTTCACCTATTTGATATATTCCCGGAGTAATTCCCTCAACGAAATACTCTGTCATAACACCAAAAATATCGGCAAATGATTCGTTTAAAGCATCTGACTCCAGATTCCCGTACAATCCAGAAGAGTGTTGGATGATTCCATGAGTCCATTCATGGGCAATTACATCTAAAGCAGTAAACCCCCCTATACCATTACTTGGTCCCGCAATAACCAACTGATTCGTAGATTGCCAAGCGGCACTATTTCCTCCAGTCCACCCAGCTCTAGCATCAACAGTCACAACTGCATCTCCATCAACACCCTGAAAATTAAAAGCAAAGTCAAAATAGTCATAGGATCTCTGAGTAGCCCAATGAACACTAACTCCTTGCAAGTCATCTCCATCAGTCCAGTTATTATCATCATCACTGTAATGACCTCCTGTGCATTGTCCAGAACCATTAGTACTGTTGCACTTTTTGGTTATAATATTCCGACAATAGTCGATTAACCTATGCTTTGTAATTGAACCCGTCCATTGTGTTGTTAATGTTTGATTACCATAATAACCCGTATTACCACTACCTGTCCCTATAGAACAATATTGAGCCGCATCTCGTAATAGCTTAGCTTGCCCAGTAGTTGCATTTATCCAGCAATCGTAAACTTTTAAAGCATTATCATTCACTAAGGTGAAATTATAACACAACTCATAGGTTCCGGTCTCCTTATTCTTTATGTGAGAAAATGTTCCTCTCATGTTTGTTATTCCATCTAATGCTAAAAATCCTAAGGGTTGACGAACAGTTATTGATTCATCAGTATTTTCTAACTTAAGTTCTTGCTTAGCTATATCAATAGCTTCAGCTTCACTTAAAATAATTTCTTCTATGAAGCTTACATTTGAAACAATCTCACCATTGTGAGCATAAAGTGTTTTTCCATTAAAATGAAGGTTGTAATAACCCAATTCGACTTTAATGTTATTATAGGTTTGAATGAACCTCATATGCATTTTTCCAAATTCATCTTTATGTTGTGATTTTAATACCATTTTCATTCCTTCATCAAGATCAATATAGTTTGAATTAAAAAACTGTTTGGCTAACTCTTGGTAATCATGGTTGCTATCATTTAAAGCTGTGGGCTGAGCACGTAGCTGCAACCCTATAAAAAACAGCGCCAGGACACCTAATATTTTAAAAAACCACTTCATTAATCCTTTATAAGTTTTTTTGTAAAAATCCGTTCTCCGTTTCTTAAGCTAAGAATATAAATTCCACTCGAATATTGATCCAGATTAAGCTCACTAAACTCATCTAAGTCATTTTTTTCATAAACTTTCACCCCCATACTATTGTACACTTTCATAGAGCCTGTAATGAAATTTTCTCCTACCTTTATACTAAAAATACCACTTGAAGGGTTTGGATTAATAGTCACATTTGGTACAGAAAGTTCATTTTGAAAATCAACTTCTATATTTCCTAATCCAGCATAGCTTGAAAGATTTGAGCTAACCCTCATATTGTTTGTGAGACATGAGTTTATACTAGCTCTTAAATCGCCAGATAAAATACTTCCAGCAAGAAACCGGATTTGATTTCCAGCGACCAATCTACTTATTTCTCCTGCCGAATACAGACAATCAGAGTTAATATCATTTAATGCATCAGCACCATAAGTATTCCCTAAAGAATATGAAAGTTGAACCTCATTACAATCGACAAAGTGATTAAAATATTTTCCTCCTACTGAAGAAACACCTACTGCATTCCAAGCATTAATTACCTGTTCTACTTTCCAATCACATTCTCCCCATATATCTATCGCTGCCAGAATAGAACCATTTTTTGAGTCATTGTATTCAGAAGATTCACTTAAATAATCCCTAAAGTTTTTGTAAGTAACATAGGCTGCGTTTTCAATTCCTATACCAGTAACATTATAGGTGACCCCGTCTACTGTTTGACTCCCTCCTTCTGCCAACAAATAAAACCAGTGATTTTGAACTCCTCTATTCGTGTGAATACCTCCAAAATCATTTGTATTGGTAGTATAGTCATGCCAATTCAGACCTTCATAAATTGAAGGAGCATCATAAATTCCAGGGTCTTGGAAACTCTCAAGAGCAGAAGTTTTACCATGATCATCCCCATGAACATAAATCCCACTGTGCATACCTTCTACATAATATTCTACCATTGCCCCAAAAATATCAGCAAACGATTCTTTCAGTGCTCCGGATTCATCTTGAGCAGTAAGGTTTGGCCCCGAATGTTGGTCAACTCCATGTGTCCATTCATGACCAATAACATCAAGTGTAGCAAAACTAATATCACTACCATTATCACCCCCAACAAAGATTCTACCATTGGACCACGCTGCCTGATTTGAATAGGTGCCATTCGCATCTGCTCTCCCTTCGATGGGCATATAAAACCCATCAACTCCTGCTAAATTAAATGCAAATTCATAATAGTCAAAAGCTCTTTGTAAGGCCCAATGTACACTAACTCCTTCTATATCATTCGAGGACACCCAATTATCAGTCCCATCATGATAATCAAACCACCCCCAAGCATGTTTTGTTCGAATATTTCTACAATCATCTATAAGCTCATATTGAGCCAATGACCCTCCCCATTTTGTCGTAAAATACTGTGATCCGTTATACCTTGTGGTACCTGTTGCTGTTCCAACAGTACAATGGCGAGCGGAGGATTCAATGCTAATTATTTCTCCAGATTTAACATCGACATAACAATCATAAGACTCCAGTGCCTTATTTAGTTCTATATTAAACTTGTAACAAAGTTTCCATTTCTTATCGTCTCCCTTTTCCGTAATTATTAGACTTCCTCTTAGCTGTTTATCTTTGTCTGTTAAGCTTCTAACATCAGGTTTTTTAATTTCATATTCTAAATTGAAACTATTTTCTTTTACTAATCTATTTAAAACAATATTAACTGCCTGCTCTTCTGATATTTGTTGTGTATCATCTATTTGTAATTGAGAAACAATATTTCCATTCATAGCATACAAATCATCATTTAAATAATGAAGAATATAATGCCCTCCCTCTATTTTAATTCCTTTGTATGTTTGAAAATATTTCGCATGTGTGTTTCCTTGTTTATCATCATATTCCTTGTATTTAATCATTTCATTATCCTTTTCTAAATGAAAATATTTAGAATTAAGAAATAATTCATCAGATAATTTTATTTGTTCTTTTTTCTCAAATGTATTCCACTTTTGGGTTAACCCTTGTGCCGAAGCTTGTGAATTAAATAACAAGATTAAAACAAATAACAAGTAGATTATAGAGTCTTTTTTATCGTTCATAAAACGGATGTTTTTCTTCTCCATAAGGGTCTTATTTTCCACTAATTATATCATTGATTAATTCTTGCTGACGTTCATTCTCTTTTTTCAATTGAATAACATATAGGGTTAATTCTTCTATTTTTTGTAACAGCTTGGCATCCATTTCACCTAGATTTATTCCTTCTTCCGATACTTTATTTGCTGAAGGAATATTTGGTAAATGATTATTTTCTTCAATAAATGAAGCAACTTCATCTAAACTCATTAACCCATAATCTTTTGTGAAAACAAAATCAGGCCAGTTAGCATGTAGTTTAACCACTATTTCTTCTGCAATCATGTGCCCTTTTACCGCTAATTTATAACCTTGTCCATCTTTTGTTCCAATACTCACATTGCCATTTTTACTTATATAAAGACTCGTCTTGTCTCGTAATTCTAAATCTGTAATACCTGTTTGATTAGAACTACCAACAGCTTCAGTTTCTATATTAGCAAAGCTTATTCCTCCGCTTATGTCTGAAAAAATAACAGCACCTCCATTATGAGCTCCATCAGTATTGGTCGACCAAGCACCTGCTTCTCTTGCAGCATTAAATCCTAAATACATGGTTCCAAAATCTAAATCAGCACCAATTGCTGAACCCATTACAATTTTATGTTCATTATCTCCCAGCTGAAAAGCATCCTTTGGATTAGAAGTTCCTACTCCAACATTTCCATTATCTTTTAAGAAAAGAATGAAATTTTGAAATCCACCGCCACCTGTAGAATTAGTACTCCCAAAAGGTTTCCAAAAATTTAAACCACCAGACCATTTTTCATACTCAATTCCATACTGACCTCTTGAACGCACAATATCATCACCAAAAAACATAGACGAATTAATTCCGTCCAATAACATTTTCCCTTTAACATGCACATCCACTCCTGTAGAAATATTAGCATGGCCAATCCCAACTCTTCCTCCGTTGGGATTTATTATGGTATTTTGTCCTTCGGATGTCCCGCTTTTAACATTAACACCACTACTATTAATAATTAATGGCCCATTTGTAGTAAAAAATTCATTTTCAGTACTTGTAGCATTAGCAGAACCCATATGTATAGAGTTGTTTCCTACTTTTAAATAATCGGAAACAAATAAATCAGTATATGGATTGACAGAAGATCCCTGTAGCACAGTAGCTGCAGTTGTTTGCACTGTTCCATCAGGAAATTTAATTCCTCCAGTTGTGGATTCTATAGTCCCTGCAACTGTTAATGGAGAATTAGGTTGGTTGGTTTTAATTCCAACATTAGTATTTTTATTTAGGTTCAGTACATCATGGTATTGATTCAGCATATCTCTAACAATAAAGTTGATCCCTGCTCCTCCCACTCTTGAGGCTTGAATATTGAAAAGGTCTGTTGGCTCATCCCAAAAAAATTGCGTTGCCCCAATCCCTGCATTCGTAAAGGTTAAACGGGTTTCGGTATGATCATTTCCATCAATAACGGTTCTACCTTTCACTTCTAACACAGCATTTGGATTGGTTGCACCAGGAGTACTTGTGCCTATACCAACTCTTCCTGCAGTATAATAAGCATCGTTTCCATTTAAATTCCAGATGTTGTTGTTCGGTAAAGAAACCCATGCAGCATTTCCATTAGCATCCGTTCCTAAAAAATAACCCGCCTGTTGTGTTCCATCGTTTAAACGAAAGGTTCCTGTTAAATCAAGTGTGCTCAACGGAGTTGCCGTTCCTATTCCAATATTTCCTGAACCGAGAATTCTCATTCTTTCTAGTAAATTGGTTTTAAAAATTAAATCTGTATTATCGTTAGTTCCTAAAAATTCCGTAGATAAAACGCCAGTATTACCTGTACGTGTCCATACATTAGTAAGACCTCCAGGATTACCATTGCCGTTTCCATTGTTATTTTGACTATATGTAGTAAAAGTTACAACTGATAGTACAATTAGAGTTAAAATTTTATACTTCATAAGTATTCGTTTTTTATTTATTAATAAATTGATTCTTCTGTTTTTATTTAACACAAAAAAAAGCATGGGTTGCTTCTATTCCCTTTTAAAAAAGTGTTTTTGAGACGAACGGACTGGGTTTTTGAGACGAACGGATTAGTTATTTAACCTAGAGAATTGATTTTTTAATCCTGAAAGTTTAGATTGGTAGGTTTTACCAATCGGAATTTGATGATTTTGAATGATTAGTTCATCTTTTGAAATGCCATCAACTTTATCTTTTTGGATCAAATAAGAACGGTGTACACGGATAAAGTTGATGGATGGTAATTTACCTTCCATATTTTTTAACGTAGAACGGTACAGGTATTTGTCTGATACTGTTTTTATTTCAACATAATCTTTAAATGATTGTATAAATAAAATATCAGCTTCATTGATTCTTATTTGTTTTTTATCTAACTCAATAATCAAATACGACTGCTTGCCTAATTTCTTTAATAGCCTACTCATTATTTCTTGAAGAATATGTCGGTTATATGCCAACACTTTGATTCTAAATCCTATATATATTAATATAAAGAATAAAGACAATGCAGTTATTAAAAACCAACCTGTCTTATAAAAAGGAGGGTGAAATTTTAAGGTAATCATTTTGGCTTTTTTACTCCAAACTCCATCTGGTAGTTTTCTGGCCATTATTTCTATGGCATAAGTTCCACGTTCTGGGAAAATATCTAATTTTAAAACTCTATTTTTCGTATACTGCCATTTATTCGATATTTCTTTGATTCTATATCGGTATTGTATGTTCCCTAAAGCTGCATAATTAATTCCTAAATAGTTTATTTCGAGGTATTTGTCATTCGGTGAAATATCTATTATAGATTGATGTGAGATCAGTTCATCATTTAATTTAACACTTACAATACGGGTGTTAACACCCATATTCGTTTTTTTGTGTGCATCCAAATCAATTATTGACAATCCTCTTTTTGTTGCAACATATACCTTGTTCATGATTCTTCGAACATTGGTAATTTCATTAGAAATAAGTCCATCGTTGGTGGAATAAAAATCGATGTTCGCTATGTTATTGGCATCAATTCGATTCAATCCTCGATTGGTAGCTACCCAAATATTTTCTTCTTCATCAACGTATAAACTGGTTATATCATTCACAATTAACCCGTTATTGGTATTAATGTTTATGATGTCATCTCCTTGTATTAGAATAATTCCTGCCCCTCTAGTTCCCACAATTAACTCATATTTTTCTGTTCGATCCAATCCAATCACCCGATAAGAAAATAAGGAATCAACAGTTGACATTGCCTTAATACCTTTTGCTGTTTTTTTATATAGACCTGTTAACGCTCCTATCCAAAAAGTATGTTCATCAATTATTTCAACATCCTCAATTCTTGAAAATTCTTTACTCAAGCTTATCTTGGTAAATTTCTCTTCATCATACCTGTACCCTTCTCGTTTATTAAAAAAATAAATGGCCCCTTTAAATCTTTTTCTTGCTGGAATCGAAGATGATTTTAAATTAGGATAAACAAAGTTTTCACAGGTATTCATTAACTTTTCTCCGTTATAATAAAAAATACATCCTTTTTTGTAAAACCTTAACGAGTCATATGCCGTTTGAATTAGCATACTCGTATTATTCATAAGGTGGAGTTTGGAAAAAGAGTTCTCTGCATAAATTTGATATTCATCCCTGTAACTTATGGCCAATTTTTGTCCCATTACTCCTAACTCATCTATATAATTTTCGTATAACCCATTTTTAACAGAGTAGGACAACACATCTAAATTTGGCGTATAAAAAACTCCATGTTGTGTTGTTGGAAACCAATATCCTCCTTCTTTATCTTTCATTATAGATGTACAGGTATAATTTGATAAAAAATGATGTTTTTCTATTAATTCTCCATTTTGCTCAACCAATACTTTTAATCCGCCCAATTCCAAACCAACAAACAATAAACCGTCTATTTTTTCAAAACTTGTAACACGAGATCCAAAAACTGCTTCACTTCTAATTTTAGCACTATCTATATTATAAAGAATGAGTTTGCCGGCAGTATTAAAACACAATAAATTTTCTTTAATCAAAACCCCTTTTGATCGTATTGGGCTCACAGTAGAGTTACCCACAAATACATTATCATAATGATAATTAAAGATCTTTTTTTTACACTTAACAGGGTTTGACTCTTGATAAGAATAAACGAATCCGTCTCTCTTTCCGAAAAAAATATTAGTGCATGGCATTCCTCTCTTTGTCTTAGTTACTATACCCTTATCTGAAATTTGCAATAAGCCACTCAGAGTTGTTCCAACATAAATATTATCGTTTTTATCTACTTGGAAAGATTGATAGTGTCGAACTTTAAGGTGCTCAATTAATTCGTTATTATACTGATATTCTTTTATATTATTACCTTCAAAAAAACACAGTTTCCCATTCATGGGAATCATCCATATCCTGCCTTTTGGGTCTTCATAAAGCTCAAAAACAACATTGTCCATTAAGCCATCTTCAGTGGTAAATGTTTCGAACTCATAGCCATTGTATTTTACTACTCCTCTATCCGTAGCATACCACATGTACCCTACTCTGTCCTGAATAACATCATATACTTCAGAGCTAGGTAAACCATCAGCTACAGTAAAATTTTTAAAGGAAGGAAGAGGCGATTGAGTATAAGCATGTATACTACATAGCAACATTAATAAGACTAAACTAATTCTCATATAAGTAGAAAAGTTAATGCTAAACTTTCCTTGTTTTACACCTAAATATTTATACTATAAATAGTATAACGCCAAATATAATGAATTGTTTGACTTATTAACTAAACAATGTATAACTAGTAGTTATTATTATATATACGGTATGTCTTGGGAAAAATAAGTTTGGATAGTAGAAAGAACTCTAATTAAACAATCAATTTATTTTTCATGGCCACAGTTACAGCATCTACTTTATTATGAACATGTAATTTTTTGTAGATCTTTTCTATATGATTTCTAACTGTTTTCGGGCTTATAAATAGAATATCGGCAATTTGCTGGTAATTTTCTCCTTTCCCTATTCGTTGTAAAATTTGGAGTTCACGTTGGGTTAAATTAAACTTTTCAATGCTTTTTTGGGTGTCTGTTTTTATAAAGGTTAAAACCTTAGACGCTATAGAAACACTCATCGGTGCTCCTCCTTCCATTGCTTCTTCTATCGACAATAAAATCTTAGAAGGTTTATCATCTTTTAATAAATAGCCCGTTGCTCCAGCTAAAATTGATTCAAAAACTTTGTCCTCCTCGTCAAAAACAGTATGCATAATAACTTTAATATCTGGATATTTTTCTTTCACTTTTCTGGTTGCGTCAATCCCATTCATTATAGGCATATTGATATCCATCAGTATAACATCTACTTTATTTTCTTTTAACTTTTCCTGAAGCTCTATCCCATTAGAAGCGATAAAGATTAAATCTACCCCTTCAAAAGCCATAAACTTTTGTTTAATGATTCTTGCCAACTCTGGCACGTCCTCAGCTACCCCTATTTTAATCTTATCCATACTTAAATATAATGATTCAAAGGTCTTTAACCAAATCAAATGTTACAATAGGCCATATGCCTCAACTTACTATAGGTACTTCAATTGAAATCCGAGTCCCAATTCCCTCTTCTGTCTTTCCAATGGTTAAGTTTCCTTTCATTTCTACTACTCGATCTTTCATATTTTTCAACCCAAAATGGTCGTCCCATGTTTTAATTTCTCCCATCCCTATTCCATTATCTTCAATAAAAAGATAGATACAGTTATTTTGCACACTTAGTTCAATTTTCACCTCAGATGCTTGAGCATGTTTAATGATGTTGTTCTGAGCTTCCTGCAATATTCTGAATAAATGACTAACAATAGTCGGGGCTAAAACAGAATTCTCATTTCCATTTACTTGAACAAAAACGTTTATACCAGCTAAAGACAACATTTTTGTAGAATAGTCTCTCACTTTTTGAGCAAAATCCGACAAATTAATGGCTTCCTTACTAATCACCCAAATTGTCTGTCTCAACTGGCTCATGACATTTCGTGCTTTATCACTCAAACGATCAAAAACAACATCCTCCTGTTTTGAAGTATACGCTTCCTGATCTATAGATGAAATTAAATAAGTGATTTGAGCACCAATGTTATCGTGCAAATCTCTTGAAATACGCTGCTTCTCATGGTGAATTTCTTGTTGAACTCTTAATTCTCTCAATCGCTTTTTGATGTTGCGTTGTGCAAAATATCGAATAACCAACCCAACCAGAACAAGTACAATTAAACCCGATAGTGAAATAAACCACCATGTTTTATAAATAGGGGGGTGAACAACAATGACAATCTCCTTTGGAGTTTCATTCCAAATTCCATCAGCATTGGTGGTGTTAATTGCAAATGTAAATTCTCCATCTGGTAAGGAGGTATAGTTCGCTTTTAACTCATTCGTTTCCACCCAAACCTCATCATAACCAACTAATCGATACTTGTATTTAATTTTAGGAGAATTACTAAAATTAAGTCCTACATAATGAATGGTTAATACTTTGTCTTTTGAATAAATATCTATGTGGTTATTCTGTAATCGCTGACTTTCATTTTTATAATTTACATCTACCCTACTTATAATCACCGGTGGTTGATAATTGGAAATTTTAATGTCTTCTGGGTTAAATATTACTAATCCTATAGGCGTTCCAAAAAACATTTCTCCTTCCTCATTTTTATAAAATGAATTTAAATTGAACTCATTAAAATCTAAGCCATCCGATTTTGTATAATTAATAAACTTTTCTGTTTTTGAATTGAACCTGCTTATCCCTTTGTTGGTATTCAACCAAATGTTCTTAGTCTGATCCGAAAGTAATCCATTACAAACATTATTAGCCAATCCATTTTCCGTAGTAAAATGTCTAAATGTTCCTTTCTTTTTATCCATTTTTGAAAGCCCTCCACCATAAGTTGCCATCCATAAATTTCCATCTCCAAAATCAGTAAATCCGCATACAAAATTAAAACCAGGAGACTCTTGTAAGTTGTTTTTTTGATAAGAATAATTGATAAACTTATTAGTTGTCTCGTTGTACTTATAAACTCCCTTATTAGATCCCAACCATATCTCATTTTCAGTATCTTCAAAAACAGATAAAAAGTAATTAGTAGTTAATCCTTTTTCGTCTGGAGAAAAAACTTGTATTAGATCATACGCTTTATCTAAAACATATATTCCATAATAAGTAGCTACCCAGAACTCATCTTTTTGAGTTAAAATAATATCTGAAACTACATTTGTAGGTTGCTGCTCTATGTTTAATGTAACTTTCTTTTTAAACTTAAAATATTTATCTAAAACAATAATATCATTCCCTTTAGTGCCAAGCAAAATGTCTCCATTTAACCCTAAAAAAACTTTAGTTGGAACTATATTTTGATGCCCCTTAACTTTTAATTCTTGAATCGATTTTACATTATCGCTTGCAAATTTAGACTGCGTAGATGTGATATCATATAACTCCAACACGATTACCTTATTACTGGTACAAACAATTAATTGATTGTTTTTTGTTTGAACTATGCTTCTAATAATATAATCGCCCCCCAAGGTTTCCTTAGACAAGTATTTAAACTTATCTCGATTAGGATTGTATACATTTATTCCATTTCCAGAAGTTCCTACCCAAATTTTTCCTGTTTTATCTTGGGCTAAGGCAGCAACAATATTCGAAGAGATTCCACTCTCATTGCTTTGATTTTTAGTAATGTGATGTATTAATTTATTATCATCAAAAATAAATATCCCATTATCTGTTGCCACCCATAATTCATTTTTTACTGTTAGCAGGTCATACATTGTCGCTCCTTCAAAATCATACCTAAATGAATTTATCTGTTGAGTTTTTGAGTTATAAGCATATAGCTTTTTGCCGTTAGTAAACCACAAAAGCTCTTTCCTTCGAGTTGCTTTGAAAAAGGTATGGGTAATTCCTTTTTGAAATTCCGAAATTGGCATCAACTCTTTTGTGGTAAAATTGAACAACCCATCACTTTGTAAAAAAAAGATGTTTTCTCCATCCTTATAAAATGCATAAATCGTATCAGAACCTGTTTCTATTATATCATTTTCAACAATATAGTTTATTCGGTTAACATAATCCTGCTTGATATAAATTTTACAAATTTTACCTGAAATTAAAGCAAAAAGGTCTCCCTGATAAATAGCAATATCTGCTACTTGGTTTTCTCCATTAGACCCTGATGAATTAATGAAAAACTGTATTGTTTTACCTGTTTTTTTGTCAATCCTATTTAATCCATTTCTCGAACAAACCCAAAGAAACCCCAAAGAATCTTCAATAAATCCCCACAAATAATTATCTGACAAGGACAGAGAATCATTATTGGAAATGTTATAATTTTTGAATTGATAGCCATCGTATTGGCTTATTCCATCTTGAGTTGCAAACCATAGATACCCCTCACTATCCTGAAAAATTTCGGTAACCGAATTTTCTGTTAAGTCATCCTCAATATCAATATAGCTAAATCGATGTTGGCCGAAATTGAATAATGGAATAAAAAGTAATAGTATTATAAGTCTAACTCTCATGGATATACAATGATACTAAAATCTTATAAGCTAAAAATGGGGCATATGCCCTATTGTATAAAGTCACACCTGAAATTAGTTTTGCTCTGAACTTTAAAACTTTAAACTCATGAAAAAACTTTTACTAATATTATTTACAATTTCAAGTGGAACACTATTCGCTCAACCTACTTGGGAGTGGGCATCATCATCAACTTCTCAAGGAAATGATAAAATTGGAACAGACTTAAGTGCTGATGCAATGAGTAACATTTACTCTACGGGTACTTTTAAAGACAGTTTAGTTTTTGGAGCAACTACATTATTAGCAACTCAAGGTTCCTTTAAAGGAGAAATTTTTATTGCTAAACATGATTCTTCTGGAAACTTCATATGGGCCATTCAATCAGATGGAGGATCCCAACCAACTGCAGATGCTATTTATACAGATGCTGCAGGAAATAGTTACGTAACTGGGGGGTTTCAAGGAAGTATTGATTTTGGTACAATAACCTTAAACTCAACTAATACTTTTGGAAAATCAATGTACATCCTAAAAGTTGATGGCAATGGTACACCTGTTTGGGCCAACTTTTATGCGGCTTCTGGTTTTTCTCAGGACCACTGTATTGGGAATGCCATTGTATTAGATAATGGTGGAACCATTTATGTGGGTGGAAACTATAGAGGAACAATAGACATGGGGAATTCAATTACCATGACTAATACCCAAGCTGCAGTAACTGCTCCTTTTGTTGCAGCATTTAACACTTCTGGGGTGACTCAATGGGCAAGCAATGCAAGTGGAGGAAACTTCTCTGGTGTTCAAGTAAATGATATTGCAATTAATTCCTCTGGAACGGAAGTATACACCATTGGGTCTTTTAAAGGCTCTATTTTCTTTAATGATACCATTACCTCAACTTCCAATACCGATGTGTTTTTCGCTAAACACAGTAATACTGGCGCTTACATTTGGTCAAAGACACCCGTAGTAACAGGGTCTTCATCTGCCGTAAACCGTGGCACAGGAGTTTCAACAGATAACCAAAACAATGTATATTTTACTGGCTTTTTTAGCTCCGACATCACTTTTGGAGCAACTGCCACGTTAAGTGCTGGAGGCTTTGATGACTGTTCTTTTGTAACCAAATATGATGCAACGGGAAACGCAGTTTGGGCAAGCCAAGTTGGAAACTCCACCACAGCAAATAATTATGCTACTGGAATTTATGCTGCAAATGATGGTACTACATTCGTAACTGGAAGTATGTCTGCTGGTAGTTTTACCTTTGGAACAAATACATTACTCACAGCTAATGGAGACGTTGGTGATTTATTCATTTTAAGTTACGACCCAAATGGAAATGAAGATTGGGGTGTGAAAGCTCTTGATACTGTTCCCGGTGCATTTGGTGCTTTAGGAGATGGAGCTAACGACATTGTGGTAAGTGGAACCGGAGTTTATATTACTGGTTTTTACCAAAGTATTGCTTTAGCTTTTGATGGTTCCATCATAAACACTCAGGATGGAAAAGGATTTTTTCTGGCCAAACTTGGATCAGCAGCACCTGTTGGAATTGAAATGATTGAAGAGCACGTTGCAATTGGTGCATACCCTAATCCATTTAATGGGAGCTTAACCATTGCAAACGAAGATGGGTTGGCAATTAATATTGAACTATTTAATATGACAGGACAATCCATTTCACGACTACAAACAAAAACAACTACGCAAGTTTTGAATACTAAAAGTCTCTCTTTAGGAGTATACATATTAAGGGTAACTTCTTCGGAGACTGGAAAGTTATTGTTAAGTAAAAAGATGATTAATCAATAATCAACATAAACGAACTATTATGAAAACTATCATATACATCCTTGTGTTTACAATTGGAATTACGAACCAACTGTTTGCACAAGATAAAAAGGAAATGAAAAAACTCGAAAAAGAGTATGGAGCCTGGACTGGCCATAAGAAATTCTTTAAGACTACAGAATGGGCCATGTGCAAATTCACTATTGTTTATAAGTTAACCACAGCAATGACAGCAAAGGATATGGACAAAAGTAAACAGGTAGGTGCTAAAGTTAAAGCTTCCAGTGGAGCTTATGGGATGCTGGCCGGTATTTCAGATACTGATCTTCAGCAAATTACGGATAATGTAGCTCAAAAATTTATAGAACGAATGAAAACTGAAGCAGGTGTTGATATTTCAACCTGGAGTACTTTTAAAGATTCTAAAAACACTGAAAAAATCAAAAAAACACAAGAAGATCGAGAACTGTATTCGAAATCACAGGGGTTAGCATATGCTGTGTCTTATGATGGAACTCCTCATTATAACCGCGTAATTGTATTGGTTCCTGGTGGAAAAAAAATAGCCAAAGAACTCAAAAAAAATGTAATGGAATTTACCTTATATGTTGATTTTGCTGACATGTTAGCTACAGCTCATGCTGATGTCACAGTTACTGGGAGTTCAACAGCAGGAAACACCAAAACGACTTATTTTAATTGGAGTGAAGGTGGAGACCAAAAACTGTATCCTGGAGTAAGAATCGTACAAAATTTAGGTTCGGAATCTTTAGCTGAACTTGGTAAAAATTTAAGCTCAACAACTATAAAAGGGCATACAGAACTTGGTCAAATGTTTTCTGTAGGATTATTTCATGATATCGTTTCTCAGAAACCTTTTGTAGATAAAATTGAAGAAGTTAAAGGAGAGGTTCCTACAATACTAAAAAACAGAAGAAATAATAAAATTGAATATGCTAAAACATTTCAAATTTATACTACTCCCGAAAAATATGGAAATGCCGTCTTAGATGCTGCTAATAAATACTTTGATACTGTTATAAAGATATATAATTACGGAAAAACACAATAATTAAACGTTAGTTTAGCTTGCTTAAGCAAGTAATTCAAAAAAGAGAGCGAAGTAGTTCACCGTTCTCTTTTTTTATTATCCGTTTAATCATTTCTTTTTACAAGTACTTATTCCAAAAGGTGCATACAACGGGCAAAAGCTTACTAAACTGGTTAGTAAAAATATTGCTGCCCCTCCTAAAAGGATGTACCCTAAAACGCCAGTAACTGTTCCTGTAAAAAACAACACAGCAGCGACAATAGCAACTAAAACTCTAATAATTTTATCAATGGATCCCATATTCTTTTTCATAATCTAATGTTTTAATAGTGAATATGGTATAAAGATAAAGAAGAAATCTTCTTTAATTTGGTGACAAAAGTTACAATACTCTTATTCCCTTATCTGTAAGTCCTATCTTGTTTTCCTTTTCTAACTTTTTAAGTAACCGACTTATCACTTCTCTTGCTGTTCCCAATTCGTTGGCAATGCGTTGATGAGTAATACTTATAACCGGTTCACCTTTCAAATCCACTTTTTCCTTTAAATAATTATATAGCCTTACATCCAACTTATCAAAAATTAAATGGTGTATGGTGTCTAATAAATCTTGGTATCGAACATTGTATTGATTATAAAATATGCGATTAAAATTAGGGAATCGTTTTACCCATTCTTGTACCTTATTTGAAGGCAGTAATAGAACTTTAGAGTCATCTATAGTAACGGCATTAATCTTACTTTTTTCATTGTTTAACCCTGCTGAAAATGACATGACACAACTCTCGTTAGGATGAATGTAATATAACAATAGCTCTTTATCTTCATAGCGGGTATACCCCTTTACCAACCCCTCCAATACAATAGGTACCATTTTTACATAAACACCCTCTTCTAAAATGGTGACATCAGCAGGTATCTCCTGAATTACTCCAGAAGTAATTACTTCTTGTAATAAGTCAGGTTCTAAAAAAGGTAAATGTTTTTTTATTTCTAATTCGGTCATTAACTCTATTCTGAAATTCGATTATTACTCTGAGACAATTTCCCAATCAGCAGCATTGTAACTTTTTTTCTTTTTCCGTTTAGGAACATTTACATCCCTTTCAGTAGAAAATATAGCAAATAAGATTGCTCCAGTAGCAAAAACCCCAATGCCAATATAATGCAAAGATGTCTGTGGTGAATAGCTTTTTAAAAAAGGATCATCTATTGGTTGTTTTCCCAACCTTTCTGAAGCGATTACATACAAAACTTCCCCTAAAACTGTTAATCCTCCCCCAGTAATTGACAAAGGGTGATCTATATTATTAAATGCTTTATGCCCTTTATCATCTAATCCTCCAAGTGTTTTCTCTTCATATTTTTTCGGTGAATTAAAATCAGTTGGGGTCGTCTCAACTTGAGCATTTCCTCCTAAAAAAAAGAGAACTAACGTAAATGTTATGAAGGCTTTAAGCATACAAGTATATTAGCTATAATGAACTACTAATATACTGAAATTCTTTTAAAGCTTGGTTTAGACTAAGTCAAACCCAATGTCTGAACGGTAATATTTTTTGTCAAAATGTATTTTTTCAGCATTGGCAAAAGAATAATCTAAAGCCTCTTTGATCTCAGCACCAAAAGAAGTTAAGGCCAACACCCTTCCACCACTTGTTACTATATTTTCACCATCTTTTTTGGTCCCTGCATGAAAAGGAATACTGTTTTCAATGGTATTAAAACCTGTCATCACTTTCCCTTTTTCATACCCCTCAGGATATCCTCCTGACACCAACATTACGGTTGTAGCTATTCTTTCGTCTACTTCAAACGTTTTTTCATGAAGTGTTTGGTTGGCAACTCCTTCGAATAAATCAAGTAAATCTGATTTAATTCGAGGAATAACGACCTCTGTTTCTGGGTCCCCCATTCTAACGTTGTATTCAACTACCGAAGGATTTCCGTTATCATTCATCAAACCAATAAAAATAAACCCTTTGTAATCAATTCCATCTGCCTTTAATCCAGCAATGGTTGGTTTAACTACTAAGTCTTCCACTTTTTGTAAATAAGCACTATCCGCAAACGGCACCGGTGATATTGCTCCCATTCCTCCTGTATTTAATCCTTTATCTCCTTCACCTATTCTTTTATAATCCTTTGCCGATGGCAATATTTTATAACTCTCTCCATCAGTCAGCACAAAAACTGAAAGTTCAATTCCATGTAAAAACTCTTCGATAACCACTGTAGCAGAAGCATCTCCAAATTTTCCACTTTCTATCATGTTAGAAAGCTCTGTTTTTGCTTCTTCTAAATCTTCTAAAATGAGTACTCCTTTCCCTGCTGCCAAGCCATCCGCTTTTAAGACATATGGAGGAGATAATGTTTCTAAAAAAGTATAACCATCTTCTAAATTGGTCTTGGTAAAACTTTGGTATTTAGCCGTTGGAACCCCGTGCTTTTCCATGAATATTTTAGAAAATTCCTTGCTCCCTTCTAACTCTGCTCCATCTCTTTTAGGACCTATTACACCTATGTTTTTCAACTCATCATCTGCTAAAAAATAATCATGAATTCCATTTACCAAAGGATCTTCAGGGCCTACAACAACAATTTTAATATCATTGCTCAGCACAAAATCTTTAATGGCATCAAAATCGTTTACTCCAATTTCTATGTTGGTTCCCACTTGTGCTGTTCCAGCATTTCCAGGAGCAATAAAAAGGTTCTCCAATTTTGGGCTTTGAGCCAATTTCCATGCGAAAGCATGTTCTCTTCCTCCTGAACCAAGTACTAATACATTCATAACATAAATTTTGAGTAAAAATAAAAAATCCCCAACGGGATTCGAAAGGGATTTTCAACTATTTATGATAAGTTATTAGCCTTTAAAAAGCAGCTTTAAATTGTTCTAAAAAACGAACATCGCCTTCAGAATATAATCGTAAATCGTTCACTTTATATTTGAGCATTGCGATACGTTCCACTCCCATTCCGAAAGCAAACCCTGTATATTTTTTACTGTCAATTCCACAGTTTTCTAACACATTAGGATCAACCATACCACAACCCATAATCTCTAAGTACCTCGTGTATTTACACACATTACATCCTTTTCCTGAACACACAGAGCAAGAAACATCCATTTCTGCACTTGGTTCCGTAAATGGAAAATAAGAAGGCCTTAACCTAATTTTTGTTTTTTCACCAAACATTTCTTTGGCAAAATACATTAAGGTTTGTTTCAAATCTGCAAAAGAAACATTTTCGGCAATGTACAATCCTTCTACTTGATGAAAAAAGCAATGTGCCCTCGCAGAAATGGCCTCATTACGGTAAACTCTCCCTGGAGAAAGTGTTCGAATCGGTGGGGCTGTATTTTCCATAATTCGAACCTGTACCGATGAAGTGTGTGTTCTCAAGGCCATATCTCCTTCTTCACTTTCAACAAAAAAGGTGTCTTGCATGTCTCGTGCTGGATGTTCTGGTGGGAAATTTAATGCAGAAAAATTGTGCCAATCATCTTCAACTTCTGGTCCTTCGGAAACAGTAAACCCAATTCTAGCAAAAATGTCTATAATCTCGTTGCGAACAATAGAGATAGGATGTCTACTTCCCAACTTTACAGGAGTAGCAGTTCTCGTTAAATCCATATCATTAGCCGATGTATGATCTCCTCCTGCTAATTTTGATTTAAACTCATCTAATTTATCCTGAGCCTTAACTTTAAGTGTATTAATCAGTTGGCCAACTTCTTTTTTCTGCTCATTGGGAACGTTTTTAAAATCCACAAACAATGCCTTGATTTTACCCTTACTACCTAATAGCTTAATGCGAAAATCTTCTAACTGTTCATTATTCTCAGCCTTAAATGCTGCTACTTCACTAAGAAGTTCGTCTATCTTCTCTTTCATCTCTTATTTTTTAACAATTTTCATTGTTATTTTAACATCTTCTTTTGGTCTATTTGCTCTACCCTTAGCTACTGCAGCTATTTTATCAATCACATCAAACCCTTCTATTACTTCTCCAAAAACCGTATATAACATGTCCAACTGAGGTGTTCCACCGACTTCCGCATATGTTTTATATTGTTCCTCAGTATACTTTACCTGTAAATTTCTATCTTTTATAAATTGGTCCAATTCCTCTTTTGTAAACTTTTTCCCTTGAACGATGTAGAATTGTGATCCTGATGATTCTTTATTTGGGTTCACATAATCTGGCTGTCTAGCGGCAGCTAAAGCTCCTTTTTTATGAATAAGATTACTTTTAAACTTTGCCGGAATAGTATATCCTGGACCGCCATTTCCGAGCTGTTTTCCCTTTTTAGCACCCTTCGAATCAGGATCTCCCCCTTGTATCATAAACCCTTCAATAACTCGATGAAACAACGTACTGTCATAAAACCCTTCTTTTACCAATTTTATGAAGTTATCCCTATGTTTGGGCGTTTCATTATACAAAACCAATTTTATATCGCCATATGATGTGGAGATTAATACCTTGGTTTGTTTCTTGTTTTTTTGAGCCAATCCATTGATATTGAAGAGAATTGTCAAGATGAAGATCAGAGAAAATATTTTCTTTGTCATGATAATTTGTTATATTTGTTAATTACAATATTAAGAATTTATGCCTTATTTAAGGTTTTGAAGGATTAAAATTAGAAGAAATGAAACGTAACTATATCTATACAATTGGTGTTTTACTTGTGGTGGCCATGGTCATTGGCGCATGTAGTAAAAAAGAAAGAGGCCCTAGATTAATAATTAATGTTATAGAAAAGGATGGAACTGTTGCTCCTGCTGCAATTGTTCATGCTTGGCCTGGTCCAGATGCTGGTCAGCCTGGTAGTACAATCAATGATGCATTAATGGATCAAACACATACAGCAGATGCTGCTGGTGTTGCAATGTTTGACTTCAAATTTTCCGCAGTATTAGATGTTGATGTTATCTATTATAAAAATTATTTAGACACCTTGTTAAACCCTGTTGTTGATACACTTTATGGACATAGAGTTGTTAAAATAGAGCAGGTAAGACAATCTAGTCATGAAAATAATTATAACGAAACGGTAGAAGTTCAGTAGTTATAAATTAAAGTAATTTATAATTGCTTCTTTTAAAAGAGCTTGTTGACTCTCCCCATGAATTTCATTGGGGAGTTTTTTTATGTTCTTAAAATGAGGCCACCCCTCATCATCTTTTCCTATAAACTGGTAATAACCATAGTCGCTAAGAACAGTACAAATGCCGATATGAATGATGTCTAATTTTTCTTCTTTTTTATAATCAGCATCATTTTTCCCTAATTCTTGTAGCCCAACAATAAAGAGGATGGTTTGTTCATCTAATTGCTCTCCAAAACGCTTAAAAATCATTTTTTGCACCTCAATCCACTTTTCTTCCAACGTTTTTTCCATGGTGCAAAAATAAGGACTTATCATTTAGGTATAAACAATCTAACTTTAATAAATCAATGTTTTTTGTAGCTACAGTAGAATAGTATTAATGTAGTTTTGAGACAATGAACTATTTTGATGTCATTATTATAATACCACTACTTTGGGGTGCTTTTAAAGGGTTTAAAAAAGGTCTTATCATTGAAGTTTCCTCTTTAGTTGCTCTTTTTTTAGGTGTTTGGGGAGGAGTTAAATTTTCAGCAATTTCAGCCAAATACCTCAGTGAAATGTTCGATATCTCAGAAAAAATTATGCCTTTAATCTCTTTTGCAATCACTTTTATAATAATCGTTATTGCCGTTTTTGCTTTGGCTAAATTGTTAGAAAAATTTATAAAAATGATTGCCCTTGGATTGGTTAATAAAATAACTGGAGCGGCTTTCGGGATGCTCAAATTTGCATTAATCATTAGCGTAGTGCTAAACTTAGTCAATAACGTTAATGCTGAGCTTAATTTCATAGAACCTGAAATGCAAGACTCTTCCTTACTCTATAAGCCTATTAGCAGTGTTGCATTAATTCTCATTCCTGGCCTTAGTGATATTAGTCTAAATGGGGTTGTGGAGAATGCTATAAAAGAAGAGGCTCACCAACGCATTGATGAAGCCTCTATTAATTAAACTACTTTACCGTAATAATGATTATTGGTAATTCTATGGTTTGATTATTGATGTCCTTTACTGCTATTCTTGTAAAAAATATCTTATCTCCTTTTCTAAGCCTTTCTCGAAAAAATTCTCTTGCAGCGTCAGGGATAAACCTTGTTTTCATTTTGTTGTTCTCATAAATTCTTTCCCCATCTCTATACACTTCAATGTAGCAATTGGTCACCGTTAAAGGCAACCCCGTAAACACAAAGTCTTTTCCATAGCTTGCTTTTACGATAGGGAAAGTCGATACTTTTCTCTTTTTTATCGAAAATTCACCCGACTTACCTAAAAAAGAGGATAAAGGCTTTGGTAGCTTTTTCGCAACAAACTCCATTTTTCCCATGCCTCTGGTTTCACCATTGGCCATTACAGCACTTACTTTAATGTCCACATTTTTGGGTGATCCAGTACTTAATTTTACTTCATATTTTCCGTTGCCCGTTTTTGTAATTCTATTTCCACTACCAGTAATGGTTGCTTTAATATTCTCAGATGCAACCCCCGGAACAGAAATAGAAACAGGGTTCTTAGGGCCTATATAAAATACATTCATTTTATCTGGAGAAACCACTAAGCTTGGTTTCGCAACGATGTACTCTGACGTAAAAGGGAAGTTCTCAACTCCACCACCTTGTTTTTTCAATTTTAAAACTCCTTCATAACTAAAAATTCCTTCTTTTGATGTAGCAACCGTATACTGCCCTAACCCATTGGAAACTGGAACCGTATCTATTACAGTTGACAAGTTGTTTTTCGTAGAATCATAATCCCCTATTACTATTTCTGGATTTTGAGTCGTACTAAAAGCTGCTAAAAAAACATCCGCTTTATAATCCTCCCCTAACATAACATAATTGGAGCTCGGTATCACTCTTGTCATTATCGTATCAAAATTAAATTGTTTTTTACCTGCTTTTTTTAAAAGGTTACTCACAACATCATACTCTACTTTTTTTACATCTGTTTGTATTTTTGATAAAATAGTGATGGTTGCTGCTAAAGGAGTATGATAAAAATTACCCATCTCCCAATTTTCCTTGCCAGAATCTGTCGTTACATCATCTGTTTTTAAATCTATGTTCAACAATTGTTGTTGTTCCTTGTTAAACAAGCTTAGCATTTCTGCTTTATAGCTCATCAATTTATTTTTTAACTCTCTGGCCAATCCTTTTGACCCATCTTCAGTTTGTCCAATCATAATATTTGTTGGTATATCATAATTGTCTTTAGCGTTTACAAACTTTAGCTGCAACGTATCTGCTTCATTTTCTGTAATCTTTTCCGTTTCCTTCATCAACTTAATTTGGAGTTCTTTGATGTAATTAATTAAGTCCGAGGAAAGCTGCTTTGCCTGTTGTGCTTTACTCCAATATGGTGTTACTTTAATTGGGTCAAATTGTTTTGCTACGTTGAAATCTGAATACATTGATTCGTTTTTTTCATCATAATTAACAACAGTGTTTTCTAAACTTGTGTTAATCAAAACAAATGCATTTAAGATGTCTTTTGAAACATTTAATGCCAATAATGCTGTAAGCACTAAATACATCATTCCAATCATTTTTTGTCGTGGTGATAGGTTTCCTCCGCTCATAGTCTTTAAATTTTAGTTAAACAATACTTTCTTGTTTGGACAATAATTATCCATTAAATCAAAAATCATTTTGATTAAAAAAAGTATCACTGCGCAGGATACCGAACCTCATGTTAAAATCGAATTAATAAAACTCGGATAGGTAATTTAAAAGGTTCTATATGTAAAATACAGAATAAGAAAAAAGATACAGAAATATAAATTTAGGCTAAGGAACGAGGCTTATTTTCCTTTAAAAACATCTTTAAAATCCTCACTTGTGGTTTTAAATGCAGTTCTTCTATTTTTTTGATGACAATCACAATCGTCTTTACCAGTATCACCACAATCGTCATATTTAGAACAATCATCTAACGGTTCAGTTTCACCCATTCCTTTAGATTCTAACCTCGCTTTATTGATCCCATGAGCAATAAGATATTTCACAACAGAAGCTGCTCTTTTATCCGAAAGCTTTAAGTTATAATCATCATTCCCTCTAGAATCGGTATGTGATCTAATTTCGATGGTAATGTTATCGTTAAGTTGCAAGAACTCGACTAATTTATCCAAGATTTCCTTTGACTTCGGTCGTAGCGTTGCTGCATCAAAATCATATTCAATTCCAGGAATTTCTAACTCTCCTAAAGGAATCGGAGTTAAGAAAAAGTCTTGTATAAAATGTTTCGACTCTGTTAATCCGCTTGTTGTAATATTTGCTGCATCACCAAAATATTTAGCTTTTTGCGCTTTTAAAAATAGATCCCACCCAACTTGTAAATCCCTCTTATAATTTCCTTGTTCATCCGTAGTCATGAAAACCGGATCCATTTTCCCTCTAATGTCTTTAAATGAGATTAACGCATTTGGTATAACTTCGTCTGTTTCAGCATTAAATGCCGTTCCACTTATACTAAATTTCATATCTGGCTGACCAAATTGAAAGATCTTATAACAATAAATAGACCCTTCGTACTCATCCCCGCAATCACAAGTTGTTCTATCTGAAGATAAAAATCCTTTTGATTGATCTTTATTAATAATGAAATACGCATCATCCTTACTTGAGTTGAATGGTTTGCCAATGTTTTTAGGGTTACTCCACGATTCTTCATCTTCGTTATAAGTGGTCTTGTAAATGTCCAATCCACCAACACCTCCCATAGCATCTGAAGAATAATAAAGTGTTTTTGTAAAGTAATTAAAGAAAGGAGTTACTTCATCTCCTGGTGTGTTTGTATTATTCCCCATATTAATTGGATCGCTTAACCCACCATAGTCATCAATGTTGCAATACCAAATATCCATTCCTCCAAATCCACCTGGTCGATCGGATGAAAAATAGAGAACATCACCTTCCATTGATAATGCTGGGTGCATGGATTTGTATCCTTCAACATTAACTTTATTATCTAATTTTAAAGGAGTTAACCATTGGTTGTTAAAGTTTTTACTTACCCAAATAGCGACTTCTTTATTGTTTACCGCTGATTTTCGTGTAAAATAAAATGTTGTTCTATCAATAGATAAAACACCTGCTCCTTCATTATTTTCAGAGTTAATTGGCGGAGCAAAGTTAGATGGAGAACCATATCCTTCACCCATAAAGTTTTGAGCAATATAAAAGTCACTTAAGAATTTACTGTCTTCTTTAGATTTTTCATCCTTTACAATTCCATTAGGCCCTGCTGCAGAAAAAATAATTGTCATTTCATCACCGAAAAAATTCACTCCATAACTTGATGTTCCAAAATTCATATTTGAATCACTTAAGCTAACAGTAGCGCCATTATTAGTTGAACTTGGATCTTGTGCAAAATAACATCCAACGATATCCTTATCTGCTCTTTTAGAAAGTTCCATGTCTGGAGTTTCCTTTTTAAACTCTTCGAATTGAACAACAGCTTCTTCGTATTTTTCATTCTTCATTAAGGCTTCACCGTACCATAGTTTGGAACTTTGCAAGTCCTCTTCTACCACATCAATTGGGTATTTTACAGCTATAGCGTACCACGTTTCTGCATTTAAGTAATCATGGTTTTTGCGATAAGCGTTTGCTAATTTATGCAAAACAACAGCATCATCTCCATAAGAATTGGTATCCGCATTTTCTTGCTGTAGAGAATCTCTTTCTGCTTTACTCTTTTTTGGTGGAGCAACCCAACTACGTGCTTCATAAGGGTGAACTAACCCACTAGAAACCCCTTTTTTATCAATAACCTTCTTGTAAAAATAGGCAGCAGAAGCATAATTCTCATTTTTATAAGCATTATCACCTTGCTCTATAATCTCCTTTTTGGTTTGTGCAAAAAGCAGTTGTCCAATGATGACAAACAGTATAACTAACCCTCCCTTCAATCTCATATCCTTGGACAGTTTTTAATTGGGTTAGGTTTAAATACTTTAGGGATATAGGTCAACGAGATTTCAAAACCTCCCTTACCGTCAGAGAAATCACTCAATTCAGAAGTATTAAAATCGTAACCAATTTTAGCTTCATAGCTTCCAATCTTAGCTCCAGCTTCTAAAATAAATGCATCGGCAGATCTATAGGTTGGGCCAAATAAAATTATTGCTCCAGAACCTTTTAGGTGATAATGTGCCATTAAACCATAGTTGATTTCTTGCGCATTTTCTTGACGCATAAATAATAACTTAGGCATTAACTGTATCTTTTCCGATAAATTCACTTTTGCACCACCGTGGCCAATATAACGAATTGGCAACTTACTTTCTTCTCCATAAAAAGTCTCATTAGGCTGTGTTAAATGAAATGCTGAAGCTCCAATAAAAGGATTAATTCTCATTTGATCTTTGCCATAATAATAAACAAACCCAACATTTACGTCTGGCAACCAAAAACTTGAATTTCCAAAAGTTTCTCCATTCGGTAGTGATTGGTCAAAAGTTCCTCCTCCGGCTGTTGTATATTGGCTTTCAAAAAATAACTTATCAAAGTCAACACTTTTTTGAATTACGCCAGCTTGTAATCCTATAGAAAATTTATGTGTTTTTGCTTCATCAATAGTAAAGCTATATCCAGCATTCAATAAAATTCCTAATGCATTGTAATCTCCAGCCCCAGCTCTTCTGTTAATTATTTGTCCTCCAAACGCCATTTTATCAAAAGGCATGTCAAAGGAAATTGCTGCTGTTTTGTATGACTTAGAAGATAAGCTCCCCCATTGTGTTCTATAATGTCCATGGATTCTATATTTTCCATCAAACTGACCAACTAATCCAGGGTTCAAGTACAGTGCCGCAGCATCATGCTGAGACAAATGAAAATCTTGTGCATTAGAACCAATGCTCAACATCATTAATCCGGCAAAAGCCAAAACATAATATTTATTACTCCGTCTCACCACTACCTCAATAATGTTACATCTCCTTTAAGCGTATGACTTTCATCATCCAATGTTACTGCTCTCACCGTATATATATAAACACCAATGGGTTGTTCTACGCCATCACGAGTCCCATCCCATCCATTACTTTGGTCATCAGATTCAAAAATTAATTCCCCCCAATTATTGTAAATTCTAAATTCTAACTCCTTGTATGGTCCACCTAAAACGTTAAACACATCATTTCCTCCTTGTCCGTTAGGAGAGAACGCATTTGGTACTGCAGGTGGCATAAACACGATTACTTCTTCGCAAGTTGAATCCATACAGCCCATTACATCTGTAATTACTAAACATACTGTATAATTTCCAGCTGCAGCATAGCTATATGTTGGGTGTTGGTCAGTAGAAGTTCCTAATGTATCTCCAAAATCCCACTGCCAATTAACAACGTTTGTAAATGAAATATCAGCAAATATAAAGCTCTCATCAACTTTTATAGATCCCGGGCTGCTTGTAAATCCAGCAGTTGGAGGTCCCTGAATCGAAACTGGTCCTGAGATGGTATCCCAGCAACCTTGAGCAGACTGAACAATTAAGTTAACATTATAAGTTCCACTATTTGCATAAGTATAAGTTGGATTTTGAACGCTATCAAGACCACCATCACCAAAATCCCACATCCAGGTAGCTATTGAAGAACCATTAACTGTTGAAGAATCAACAAAAACACTATTGACACCTTCACAGACTCCATTAACACCAAAGTTTGCATTTGGGAATGAATACACTAATACGGGTTGAATTAATGTATCTACACATCCATTTGCCGAAGAAACAATCAAACTTACATTATAGGTTCCTGCAGAATCATAAACTATTGATGTATTAGGCGTGCTGCTAATGTTGCTATTATCAAAATCCCAATCCCAAGAAACAATAGGGTCAACAAAAGTAGAAAGATCATTAAAGAAAACAGTATCATTTGGACAAACAGAAACAAAAGAGAAATTTGCCGTTGGCGCAGGAATTAAAGCAACATTTAACGTGTCAGAAAAGCTCTGGCAACCACCATTATTAGTGGAAGTAAACACCAATGTTACATTGCCATTAAAATTATCCAACGAATCAGCAAAATAACTTGTTGTATTCAATGAATCGTTTGGAGAGAAAAAGCCTGTTCCCATAGTTTGCCAATACCCTGTTCCTGTGGTTGAATTTGCATTGATTGGTATAAAAATACTACCCGCACAAGCTGTGTCATTAGAGAGTATTGTTGAGGTAGGTGTGGTCGTAAATGTTACCAATATCGTATCAGAATCTGGCACACAATTCCCATTCCCAATAGAATTTAAATAAATGTTCACAGATCCCGCTGCCGTATCTGCTGAACTAGGAACATAAACTGCATTCATATCAAATGGATTAGGTACGAATGCTCCCGTTCCACTTGAGACCCATTGCCCTCCTGATGCTGTAACAATAGTTCCTGCCAAAGGAACCGAAGCACTGTCTTTACAAACAGAAACATCATTCCCTGCATCAGCAGTAATTCCAATAGAAAAAGTAAGAATCATTGTATCAGAAGCCGCTGGACAGAATGCATTTCCTGTTGTTGATAAGACAATTGTCGCAAACCCAGCCGTTAACTCAGCAGCTGTTGGTGTATATGCTGCGTTTAAATCTGTAGTACTTGGGCTAAAAGTTCCTGCACCTACCCATAGACCGCCTCCCGCACCAATAACACTTCCATTTAAATTAGTTGTAGGGTTGCTAACACAAGCAAAGGTATCTGTGGCTAATGCTACTGGCAGCGATTGAATAAACATCGTTTTCGAAATCGAATCAACACAACCAGCATCTGTTCCAACAATTAATTGTACAGTATATAATCCTGGTGTAGTATAAGTATGTGTAGGAGCTGGAATAATTGCTGACCCTAAATCTCCAAAGTCCCATTGCCAACTATTTGTTGTTGCATTTATTGTCGGAGTAGAATTATCGAAAAAATTGACGGGATCATTGACACAGGCCGTATCGGTATAATTAAAGTCTGGTGCAATTCCAGACACCGTCAAAGTATCATAAATCGTATCAGCACATGGCGTATATGCTTGAGCCACCAACATGACAACATAAGTTCCAATTGTTGGATAAGCATAAGTAGGGTTTGTCAAATTTGAAGTATCTAAAGTAGAAGAAAGGTCTCCAAAGTCCCAAAAGAAGCTATTCCCTGCAAGAGGTGTACTTGTATTCGTAAAAGGAATTGCCAAGCCTGAGCAACCCGTTGTAGGGCCTATTCCTGGTTGAGGGATAGGAGGACAATTAATTACATTAAATTGAAAATCTCGATAGACAGTATTTATTAAAACACCATTTCTATATTCATCCACTTTTACACCAACAACATATTGTCCCAATGCAGGAGGGGTTCCTGTTATTACTCCAGTTCCTGGGTTTACAGCAAATCCACCACCGCCTAATGGGTTGTTGAAAGTATATCCTCCATTGTATACAATCGGAGTAAACGTTGCAACATTTCCTGGGAAAGTTGGTGCATTGTTATCAAAAGGGTTGTAAAAAGAATAAGATAATGAATCTCCATCTTTATCTGTGGCTCCATGATCAAAAACCAAAGGAGTCCCTTGACAAACAAATACTGGTGTGAAATTTTTCCACTGTGGGCTTGAGTTTGTCAATAGCGTACTATTGTCTGGAATAAATGTATAAAACCCCTCACCTGTCCCTAAAGGATTATTCACATTTACCAAGCTCGCGTTTCTACAACAAGTCGTATAATATAAATGGTAGCCACCTGGGCTTGGGGGTAAATTATTTACAATAGTAGTATAGATAGCCTCCTCAACACATATTCCTGGGTCAAAGGCGCAAGTATCAATCGGTGGGTTTAAAACCGCAACTTGTGTCTTAGGCATAACGATATCTTTATCTGGAGCAAAACTTGATCCGTTAGGCTGTCTTACTTCAATTCTTACGTTATTTGGCAACTGTACACTTGAAGGTCCACAATCTCTATACATTTTAAATGTAATCCTATATGTCGAACCTCCGAGGTGTTCATATGTTAACGAACCTCCAACAACGTGTGTCGCATTGGCCCAAAATGGAGAGGTGGCCAGAAATAATATTAGTAATAAGTGTCTTAGTTTCATTTGTGCATACAAATTCAGAAAGCAAAATTATAAAAATTCGAACACTTATACTAATTATCGACAAAATCAACACATTCATCTACGCCAGTTAATTATTGAACTTGTCCGAAATAATAATTTATTTATCTTTGTAACTTTAAAATTCATTAACCATTAGTTACTTATGCGACTTAACATTACAAAAAGACTATTAATCAAGCCACTTTTTTTGTTGGCTTTTGCTGCGGTCTCTTGCTCAACAATTAATGCGCAAATTAATGTGCTATGGGAAGCCCGCTATACGAGTGCTGGATTTAATGCTGATGCTGGTAAGGAAATAGCAATAGACGCCAGTGGGAATGTTTACGTTACCGGAACTTCGTTCACAAACGGAACGAATGGTTTTGATATTGTAACCGTAAAATATGATGGCTTAGGAAATCAATTATGGGCATCTACATTTAATGGTAGTGCTAGCGCATTAGATGAGGCAAGAGATATTGCTGTGGACCAAAGTGGCAATGTATATGTCACAGGGTTTTCTGCTTCAACCGGCCCAAATTATGATTATGTTACCATAAAGTATAATTCAGCTGGTGTTCAACAATGGGCAACTTTATATAATGGAACAGGTGGTGGTTTTGATGAAGCTTATGCTATTGCGATTGATAATGTAGGGAATTCTTATGTAACAGGATCAAGTGATGCTGGTGCTCAGGGAAGTAATTTTGTAACCATACAATATAATTCAGCTGGTGTACAACAGTGGGCAACACCATATAATGGCCCTGGTAATGGTATAGATGCTGGAACACAAATTAAACTTGACGCTGCATTTAATGTTTATGTAAGCGGGCATAGTTTAGGTGCTGGAACGGATTTAGATATTGCCACCATTAAGTATAATAATGCTGGAGCTCAACAATGGGTTTCGAGATTTGATGGAGCTTTAAACTTTTTTGATGTCCCTGAAGCGTTGGCTATTGACAACCTTAACAACGTATATGTAGCAGGAGCAAGTTATGGTGGTTTAGCTACAGAAAATGATTACGTTACAATTAAGATTAATAATGCTGGAGTTCAACAATGGGCTCAAATTGTAGATGGTCCTCAGAATGATGAAGATAAAGCTTTTGATGTTGTTACCGATCCAAACCAAAATGTATATGTAACAGGAAGGAGTATGGGTGCCGGAGGAACTGCAGAAAACATGGTAACGATTAAATATGATCCTTTGGGAAATTTATTATGGCAAGACACATATAATGGCCCTGCCAGTGGATATGATGATGCACAACAAATGAGAATGGGGAGTTCAGGTGATTTATACATTACAGGATACAGCGCAGGAAATGGTACAAACAATGATTATTTAACTATAAAATATGACACCAGCAATGGCGGTATATTATGGGAAGCTCGTTTTGATGGCCCTGCCAGCAACAGTGATCAGGCTTTTGCCATGGAGATAGACGCTGCAGAAAGTATTTATGTTACAGGAACAAGTAACGATCCTGTTTCAAGTCAAGATTTTTCAACAATAAAATGGTGTCAACTTACCACAACAGGAAGTGGTGATGTTGCAATTTGTATTGGAGATACTACTCAATTAAATGCCAACGCTCCGGGAGCGTTAAGTTATGCTTGGTCTCCTGGTACTGGGTTAAGTGACAATGGTGCTGCCTCCCCAAATGCTTACCCGACAGTAACAACAACTTATGTCGTTTCTGCTACCAATGGTTTGGGGTGTGTAGATTTTGATACCATAACTGTAACCGTTAACCCCCTTCCTTCAACCACAATCACAGCTAACGGTCCTACATCATTTTGCAATGGAGATTCCGTAACATTAACTGCGACAAATCTTGGGGCCTATATATGGACGCCAGGTGGAGATACAACTCAATCCATAACTGTGTTTAATTCTGGTAATTACACTGTTGATATTACCGATTCAAACACTTGTTTAAATACTGGTCAACAATTGATAACTGTATTCAATTTACCAAACGTATCTGCTGGTCCAGATGTTAATCTTTGTAATGGAGATTCTATTCAAATAAATGCTTCTGGGGCAAATACTTATACTTGGAATACACAAAACACGCTAACGGATTCAACAATTGCCAGCCCCTATGTTTTCCCATCAAGTATAAATAATTATTGGGTGGTGGGTGAAGATGCAAATGGTTGTAAAAACTCAGATAGTATTATGGTTGTAGTTAGCATAGCACCTGTTGCCATTCTTAGCGCTCCTGTTCCAAATGACACTTTATATTTACTATTAACCAATGGAGGCGACATTCAATTTTTCTCCAACTTAAGTACTAATGTAGTTGGACATTCATGGGATTTTGGAGATGCAATAGGGACTTCATCAGCTCCAAACCCAATTTATACTTATACTACTCCAGGCTTGTGGACTGTTGAACTAATTGCAAGTAACGGGGGTTGCTTAGATACTGCAACTTTAGATGTAATGGTATTTAATACTACTGGTATAATACAGTCCAGCACTGAATCAAATCTCAATATTTTTCCAAACCCAGCAAACAATAACATTAATGTAACTTTTGATAATGCAAGAAATGAAAATGTTAACATCAAAGTATACAATAGTATTGGTGATTTAATAAAAAGTGCTAACTCGAATAGAAAAGACTCATTTACGATAAGTACGGAAACATTTTCAAACGGTATTTATATCCTTCAATTGGATGTAAATAATAAAACAGTAACGCAACGCTTTACTGTTTCTCATTAGAAATTTTCGTCTTTTTTTTTTTAACCCCTTAAAAATGTTACCTTTAAGGTGACATGAAGTATTTTCTTATTCTATTATTTTCTTTAAGTCTTTTTTTTTGTACTCCAAAAGGGCCTCAAACTTACAACAGCCCTTTTATTGGAAAAACCAAAAGTGAATTAATTGCTGCAAAAGGTTTAGCAAAGGAAATTAAGATCTTTGATAATTCAGAAGCTTATGTCTATAAAATTCGCGAAGAGTATTTTGGGAAAAAGACATCGATAACTGAAGATGAGAACCTATCCCCCAAAAAAACTATCGAGATAGAACACATTTATTACATCAACGATAAGGGTCTTATCTATAAGTACCAAGTCTGGAAAAAACGAGTTGATTAATCCTAATAATTTGGCATTAAACTTGATAAATCAAAACATTATAAAAAATAAATCAAATAAATGTTTGCACATTAAATGTATATACATACATTTGTAGTCTAAACTTAAATTTAAATATTATGAAAAAGACAATTTTATTATTAAGCATAATGGTATTAACAGCTGTTACGACCAATTCTTTTGCTAATCACAACGAAAGTGACTTATCTATTAACGCTAAAGTAAGCAACGTTGATTGGGTTGGTAAAAAAGTGACGGGTCAACATACTGGAACAATAAACATTAAAAGTGGAACAGTTCATTTACATGATGGAACCATCACAGGAGGAAAAGTAGTGATAGACATGACGAGCATGGCTTCTACAGATATGAAAGGAGAAATGGCTCAAAAACTTATCGGACATTTAAGCTCTGGTGATTTCTTTGACACAAAAAACCACAACACAGCCACTTTAAAGATTACAGGTACAAAAAAATTGGAAGGAAACAAGTATACAATAACTGGAAATTTAACCATTAAAGGTATTAGTAAGCCCATCGAATTCCCGGCCACAATAGAACTAAAAGATGGGAAATTAGCTGCGTACGCTGAGCTTAAAGTAGATAGAACTTTATATGATATTAAATATGGATCTGGAAAATTCTTTGAAGGATTAGGTGATAAAATGATAGATGACGAGTTCATTATTAAATTTAAAATTGCCGCGGAATAATTCCTCCTATTTTTACAAAAAAATATTTTTAAAGGTCCTAACTTTTTGTTAGGGCTTTTTTATTGCACATTAGTTAAGGATATATGCAACCTTTTTTTATATTTATCGTCTGAATACTATTATAGATGATTACATTAGCAGGTATTCATCTTAAATTTTTGAAAAAACTAACTACACAATATTTAAATTAAATTAAAAAAATTATGAAAAATCTATTTCTAACTTTAGTTCTAGTATCACTTTCGGCTTTTGCTTTTGGGCAAAATGTTGGTATTAATACTACAGGTGCTGTTCCTAATGCGTCAGCCGCTCTCGATATCGATTATCCTGACAAAGGACTTTTAGTTCCTCGAGTAGCATTAACTTCAACAGCTGATGTTGTTACAATTCCTGCTCCTGCGACAAGTCTATTAGTATATAATACGAATGCTGCCATGATAGGTGGTGCTCTTGGTTATTGGTATTGGGATGGTGCTGCATGGGTACAAGCTATTGGACCTGCTGGACCTCCTGGTGCTGCTGGACCCGCTGGACCCGCTGGACCTCCTGGTGCTGCTGGACCAATCGGACCTGCTGGACCTGCCGGAGTTGCTGGGCCAATCGGACCTGCTGGACCTGCTGGGGTTGCTGGCCCTGCCGGACCTCAAGGACCAATCGGATTAACCGGACCTGCTGGAGCAGCTGGACCTGCCGGACCTCAAGGAATTCAGGGAATACAAGGACCTGTTGGACCAATGGGCCCAAGCTGGACTTTGACAACACCAACCCTTAACGCAAACGGAACAGTGACTGTGAATGGAACTGCTGGATCAGGTGGGCCTGTTACTTCTACGGCTGCTGCTTGGTTAACTACAGGAAATAACCCTGTTGCAGGTGCCAACTTTATGGGTTCTATTAATGGTGCTGATGTGAAATTTAGAAGTAGTAACCTTGAAAGAATGACCATTGAAGCAAATGGAAATATTGGGTTTAGAACAGCTACACCAACGACTTATATACACTATAACAATAATGTTGCTAATGGTAACTTTCACACCATGTGGGACTTCAACAATGCTGGAGATGCAATTGCCAGAGCCCAAAGTTTAAATGCTGCAAATGGTAGTAGAGGTTGGTTTGGTATAACGAATTATAGTGGAACTGCCTTAGCTGCAAACGGCTTAATGGGGCTTGCGATAAACGGTGTTGGAACGGCTGCTGGAGTTGAAGGATTTGCTAACAGTGCAGATGGAACAGGTGTCTTAGGAGGATATGTTGGTGGTGGATTAGGTTGGGCAATTTTTGCCAACGGTTGGGCCGGAGGGACACAGGCATGGCAAAATGTTTCTGATAAAAGATTAAAAAAGAACATTAAAACATTAGATGGTTCTCTATCAAAAATAATGCAGCTGAGAGGGGTTGAATATAATTTTGATAAAACAAATTATCCAGATGTAAACCTTGATACTGAAACAAAGCAATTAGGTTTTGTTGCACAGGAAGTAGAAGATATTTTCCCACATATAGTTAGGGAAGCTAATTTACATTCATCTGACGGGCCAATGGATAATGGAATGTCAAGAGAACAGAATGTATACAAAGTAAAAACATTAAGTTATACGGTGTTGATTCCTGTATTAGTAGAAGCTATGAAAGAACAACAAGCGATAATCGAAAAACTTGAACAAAGAATTGAGGCTTTAGAAAACAAATAATTTTTATTCAACTCTTTTAATCATTATTTGAAACCTAAACTATACGAAATGAAAATATACAAACATAAATATTGGAGCAGAGTATGTCTCTTTCTATTGCTTGTTTCGTGTTGTTCTATAACGCAAGCTCAAAATGCGCTTGTGTTAAATGGTGGTATTACCGTAATGAATGGTGGTGCTGCTGGAACTCCAGTCTATTTGGTTGTTAACGAATCGAATACTGCTGGAATCACTAGGCTTGCTGGTGGTGGACACATCCATTCCGAAAATCAATACAATTTCGTTAAATGGATTTCAGGAACAGGAACAGGAAATTACGTTTTTCCATTTGGAGTTGCAGGTAATGCTGCGGACTATATTCCTTTTACTTTTAATAAAACAACTGCTGGAAATAGTGATATTGATATGTCTACATGGCAAACAGACATTCCTAACAACCCTCATCCGGCCGCTACCAATGTTGGCCCTGTAACAAGTATGACGGGAACTGCTGATTCTGTGTTATATGCTTTAGATCGATTTTGGGACATCCAAACTTCTGCAGCAACAACAGCCGATTTAACTTTTTCTTATTTGGGAATTGAAAACACAACTTCAAACCCTTTAGATACTGTTAAAGCACAACATTGGGATGGTTCTGTATGGGACCCTCAAGTTGGCCCAGGTAATTTAGGAGTCGTTGCAGGAGTAGGAACAGCTGGTCCTTTTGTGGGACAAACTACTTTTTCTCCTTGGATATTATCAATAATTCCAAATTGCCCAACAGCGGTTTTTTCATACCCTACAGACTACTGTGACAATGATACTTCTACTCAATTACCTGCTTTTGCTGGTGGGTTAGGTGGAACATATTCTGTAGTTCCTGCAGTTGGTCTTGCTTTAGATACACTTACAGGAGGAATAGTTCCGGCAAATAGTACGCCTGGAACTTATACTGTAACATATACAATAGATTCAACGGCTGGTTGCCCTACATTTACAACAGATACAACCGTAACTATAAACCCAACTGTTTCCAATCCACAAAACGCTACAATCTGTCAAGGTGATAGTATTTTGTTAGGAGGAGCATTCCAAACAATTGCTGGGGTATATAATGATACCTTATCAACTTCTTTAGGATGTGATAGTGTAATTATTACAACGTTATCGATCAACCCTATTGTTAACACTCAAACGACAGATTCAATTTGTCAAGGTCAGAGTATTCTGCTAGGGGGAGCGTTACAAACAACCGCTGGTGTTTATTATGATACGCTTTCAACTTCTTTAGGATGTGATAGTATTCTTGAAACAACATTAACAATCAATCCTTTACCAGTAATTGTTGCAAGTGTTGATGACACCATTTGTCCTGGTTTAATAAGTAATATAAGTGCCTCAGGTGGTGTTAGCTATAATTGGGATAATGGGTTAGGTGCTGGTCAAAACCAAGCAGTAACCCCGTTAACCACTACTACTTATGTCGTAACTGGTACAGATGCAAACGGATGTCAAAACACAGATACTGTCATCGTCAATGTTGAGCCCGGTACCGTAGCAAACGCAGGAATCGATCAAGAACTTTGTGATGATATCTTGTCCTTCACATTAAATGGGAATACTCCTTTGATTGCTGGTGAAGCAGGATTATGGACAACATCTAGTTCTGGTATAATTGCTAACCCTACTCTTCCTAATTCATCAGGATCAGGATTAACAATTGGTGCTCATACTTTTGTATGGACCATTACCAATGCTGCTTGTCCTCCATCTGCTGATTCGGTTGTTATAACTGTTATTAGCTGTGAGCCTTCATCAATCATTATTCCGAATGTATTTACTCCTAATGGAGACGGATCAAATGATGTATTTACAGTTGAAGGCACAAACTTAGTTTCTGTAGAAGGTCAAATATTTAACCGTTGGGGACAACAAATGTTCTCATGGAACAATGTTCGAGGAAGTTGGGATGGAAGAACCCCTGCAGGTTCTGAGGCTCCTGATGGAACCTATTATTACATTATTGAAGCACTCGGAGGAGACGGAACTGAATACTTTGAAAAAGGTGGGTTTAGTTTAATACGGTAAATAAATACGTTTTATATATCAAAAAGCCTTGTGAAAATTCACAAGGCTTTTTTTATTGGTTTTCTCAATTTAACCTACTCTTCTTTTTAATAACTTTACCACATGAACATTAAAACAATTTCTTTGTTTTCTGGCAGTGGCGGAATGGACTTAGGCTTTCTCAAAGCTAAGGGGTTCAAGGTTATTTTAGCCAATGATTTTAACAAAGAAGCATGTGCATCTTATAAGTTAAATATTGGAGATCATGTTGTTCATGAAGACATTAGAAAATTAAAAAATATTCCTAAAGCTGATTTAATCATAGGAGGGCCTCCTTGTCAAGGGTTTTCAACCGCTAATCCTAAAAGAGCTTTCAATGACCCTCGAAACATGCTTTTTAAAGAGTATGCAAGAATAATAACTGAAGCCAATCCTAAAGTTTTCTTGTTAGAAAATGTAAAAGGCATCCTTACATTAGATGGCGGAAATGTCTTTAAGTTAATCAAAAAAGAATTTGAGAGCCTAGGGTATACCCTATACAATCAAGTGTTAAACGCAAAAGATTATGGGGTTCCTCAAAGTAGAAATCGTGTAATTTTGGTTGGGGTGAGAAATGATTTGAATCTTAAATACGAGTTTCCTAAGCCAGTTAAATCTCGTTCAAAATATGGAAAAACCATTGCCGTTGGTGATGTTATTCTAAATAAAAAGTTTAAAAAAACCGATAAGAATCACTCCATCTCTAATTTATCTGAGCTAAACACCAAACGAATTAAACACATTCCAGAAGGCGGTTCAATGAAAGATTGTCCTCCTGAACTTTGGAATAATTCCGACCTCAAAAGAGCGATGAGAAGGTTAGATGCTAAAAAACCAAGCCACACTATTGTTCATAATAATTGTGACCATTACTACCACCCAAAAGAGAATAGAAGAATTACGATACGTGAAATGGCTCTAATACAAACCTACCCCGAAGATTACATTTTCGTTGGAAGTAAAGGGGAACAATCTAGGCAAGTAGGAAATAGTGTTCCGGTTAATTTAGGCTATCACTTAGCGTTAAGTATAAAAGAGCTATTTAAGAAGATTTAAATTCTTAATGGAATTGACCACGTCATCCAAGGTCATAAAATTTTCTTCCTTATCATAAAATAAGAAATAAACAGGCTTCCCCCATTTTTGATTTGCCATTTTTTGGAAGTGTTTTACTTCGCTCCTCATTTTATTAAACGTATTGGGCTTTACTTGAACCCCAGCAATCTCGTTTTTATGCCCATCATAAATGACGATATCTATACGCAGTTCTTCATCAAGGTAACCCATTGCTTCCTCAACAATTAATGGTTCCAATTTCTTTTCTAAAACAGTCAATGCTTTTTTCTCAATGATTCCTCCTTTTAATGACTGAACAACAAAAAGATCATACTCCCATTGAATGCACTCTTTTAATGAATACTTATTTTCTTTCCAGTATTCCATTTGAGCATTGTAAAGGTTGTGTCCAAAATCTTCTACAGTTCCTGTACTTTTAATTCCACATTTACAGATTTTATTTTTGTGATAGGCAATGAGTTGAACCAAAGCCTCCTTACTCTTTGGTTGATGAATTTTTATCAACTTCATAACAGGAACACTTTTATTTGGATCAGAAATCCCCATCTTTCCATTTAATAAATTTAATTCTCCTCCAGTATACGTCATCATTTAAAAGTACGCAAAATAAAAAAGACCAATACTTTCGTATTGGTCTTTTGTTCTTGAGGTTCCGAGCGGATTCGAACCGCTGTAGATGCTTTTGCAGAGCACTGCCTAGCCGCTCGGCCACGGAACCCTTTTACTAGGACTGCAAATCTAATAATAATTTTAATACTTTTATTGAAAATTAAAGCTATGATTATTGATTTAAGAAGCGATACCGTTACGATTCCAACAGCAGAAATGAAAGAAGCAATGTTCAATGCTAAAGTGGGGGATGATGTTTTTGAAGACGATGAAACTGTAAATAATTTAGAAGCTTTAGGGGCCTCTCTTTTTGGTAAAGAAGCTGCTATATATTGTCCTTCTGGAACAATGACCAACCAAATAGCCATTAAGTTAAATACGAACGCTCCTGGTGAAATTATTTGCGATGAATTGTCTCATGTATATAAATATGAGGGTGGTGGTATTGGTTTTAATTCAGGATTAGCATCAAAACTATTAAAAGGAGATAACGGCAGGTTAACAGCAGCACAAATTGAAACTGCAATTAACCCAGACGATGTTCATTTTCCCGAGACACAATTGGTAAGCTTGGAAAATACCTGTAACAAAGGTGGTGGAACCATTTACGAATTGGAAGAAATCAAAAAAATAAACAATTTGTGTTCAACTAAAAACCTAAAACTACACTTAGATGGAGCAAGGATTTTTAACGCCATTGTTGAAGCAAATTATTCTACTCAAGATATTGGAGCCCAATTTAACACCATATCTGTATGCCTTTCTAAAGGGTTAGGAGCTCCGATTGGCTCACTCCTATTAGGGACTAAAACGGACATCAAAAAAGCAAGAAGAATTAGAAAATTGTTTGGCGGGGGCATGCGACAAGCAGGCTATATTGCTGCAGCTGGAATTTACGCATTGGAGAATAACATCGAACGACTAAAAGAAGACCATAACAAGGCAAAACAATTAGGTAATGCATTAGGTGGTTTATCATATGTTAAAAAAGTATTACCTGTTTACACTAATATTGTCGTCTTTGAGGTGGTGGATGAAATCGATTATTCTGGAATTATAAGTAAGCTGGAGGAAAAAGGACTTCGATCTGTTGCTTTTGGTCCACAGCAAATACGGTTAGTTACCCACCTTGATTTTACAGATGATATGTTAACAGAGGCCATCAATATTTTAAAAAGTTTAGCTTAAAATTCTCCTCTTAATTCTACATTTGTTCCATGATTCAAATTGATGATACTGTAGTTTCTGAAATCTTACTTGATAAAAAGTTTGTCTGTAATTTGGATAAGTGTATGGGCGCTTGTTGTGTCGAAGGTGATGCCGGGGCTCCATTAGAAGAAGATGAGTTAAAGGAGTTAGAAACTGTTTTCCCTTTGGTAAAAGAATACCTTTCTGAAACATCTATTCAAGCATTAGAAGAAGATTTGTATACCATTGATGGTGATGGAGAATATGTTACCCAGTTGGTAAATGGAAAAGAATGTGCGTTTGTTTTTTTTGATGAAAAAGGAATTACAAAATGTTCAATCGAACAAGCTTTTATAAATAATAAAACCAGCTTTAAAAAGCCAATATCTTGCCATTTGTTTCCCGTTAGATTAACACCATACAAAAACTTTACAGCTGTAAACTATGCCCACTGGGACATTTGTGATGATGCATGCTCCCTTGGAGAAGAATTAGGAGTTCAAACTTATCAGTTTTTGAAAGAGCCTCTCATTAGAAAATTTGGAAATAAATGGTTTGAAGAATTAGAGTTAGTTGATAAACATTTAAATAAATCTGAATAGACTATTTAAAATACACTCTAACAAAATAACAAAATAATTCAATCGACCAACTCTTTTAATCTATCGTTCAATAAAATATTTACTTCTACAAGTCAAATCTCTTTACTATCAATTAGTTGGAGAAAATAAAAATATTTATACACATTTTAATGTTGATTTTCGTTGTTGAAAACTTCGATTAATTGTGAATTAAATTCTATTGACTCGCCCAATTATTTTACCAATTTTTGTAGTCCAATTTGTTTCCAAAAGAAACTTTCTGGCGATTAACACACATTGTAACGATAGATTAACTACCTGTTATACAGGGTTAACCGTGCCAAATTTAAAGCTTTAAACAAAAGACATGGAAGAAAAAACAACAACAAAACAAGACTTAGAAATAGCATCAGTCCTACCAGAAAACACATCAGTAGTAAATGATGAACCTATTCTAAAAGAGAACCCTAACCGTTTTGTTTTGTTTCCAATTCAACACGATGATATTTGGCAATTTTACAAAGATCAACAGGCAAGTATTTGGACTGCTGAAGAAATTGATCTTTCTCCAGACCTCCATGATTGGGAAAACAAATTAAATGATGATGAAAGGTATTTCATCAAACATGTTTTAGCATTTTTTGCAGCAAGTGATGGCATCGTAAATGAAAATTTAGCAGAAAACTTTTTAAGTGAAGTTCAATATACTGAAGCAAAATTTTTCTATGGTTTTCAGGTAATGATGGAAAACGTTCATTCAGAAACCTACTCATTACTAATAGACACTTACATCAAAGATCAGAAAGAAAAAGATTACTTATTTAATGCCATTGAAACTTTTCCTCCTGTGAGAAAAAAAGCAGATTGGGCAATGCGTTGGATCGATAATGGAAGTTTTGCTGAACGCTTGGTTGCATTTGCAGCGGTAGAAGGAATCTTCTTCTCAGGAAGTTTCTGTTCTATCTTCTGGTTAAAGAAAAGAGGCCTAATGCCAGGGTTAACTTTTTCGAATGAATTAATTTCAAGAGATGAAGGGATGCACATGGATTTTGCTTGTTTACTGTACAACAACCATTTAGTGAACAAACTTTCTAAAGAAAAAATAACTGGAATTATTACTGATGCTGTTAAAATAGAAGCAGAATTTGTTACAGAATCATTACCTGTTAAATTAATTGGAATGAATGCTGATTTAATGAATCAATACATTCAATTTGTTGCTGATCGATTATTAGTTCAATTAGGATGTGATAAGGTTTACGATGCAACAAACCCATTTGACTTCATGGATATGATTTCTTTACAAGGAAAAACAAACTTTTTTGAAAAGAGAGTTGCTGAATATCAAAAAGCAGGGGTATCTAACAGTACTCAAGATTTAAATGAAGGATTTAGCTTAGACGAAGATTTTTAACCCAACCCATTAAACCAAGAAACCACCATGTTTGTACAAAAAAGAGACGGAAGAAAAGAGCCTGTTCAATTTGATAAAATAACAGCTAGAATCAAAAAATTATGTTGGGGATTAAACGAATTGGTTGATCCAACAAAAGTTGCCATGCGCGTAATTGAAGGGTTGTATGATGGCGTGACTACTTCTGAACTTGACAATTTAGCAGCAGAAGTTGCCGCGACTATGACGGTACAGCATCCTGATTTTGCTCTGTTAGCTTCAAGAATTGCTGTTTCAAACCTACACAAAGGAACAGACAAAAGTTTTTCTGCCACGATGGAGAAACTTTACAATTACATTGACCCTAAAACAAACGAAAAAGCACCACTCTTAGCGGATGATGTTCATGAGATCATCCAAAAAAATGCTGAGTTATTAGATTCTTCTATTATTTATGATAGAGATTTTAATTACGATTTCTTTGGATTTAAAACCTTAGAACGAGCTTACCTGTTAAAATTAGATGGTGAAATTGCGGAAAGACCTCAGCATATGCTAATGAGGGTTTCTATAGGTATCCATAAAGAAGATATTGATGCTGCCGTTGAGACTTATAATTTAATGTCTGAAAAATGGTTTACACATGCCACTCCTACATTATTCAATGCTGGAACTCCTAAGCCACAAATGTCCTCATGTTTTTTATTGAGCATGCAAGATGATAGTATTGATGGAATCTATGACACGTTGAAACAAACTGCTAAAATTTCTCAATCTGCTGGAGGTATTGGGTTAAGCATTCATAATGTACGAGCTACTGGATCATACATAAAAGGAACGAATGGAACTTCGAACGGAATCGTTCCAATGTTAAGAGTGTTTAATGACACTGCTCGTTACGTAGATCAAGGTGGTGGAAAAAGAAAAGGTTCTTTTGCCGTTTACATTGAGCCTTGGCATGCAGACATTTTTGATTTCCTTGATTTGAAAAAGAATCATGGTAAAGAAGAGCAACGTGCTCGTGATTTATTTTATGCTATTTGGGCTCCAGATTTATTCATGCAACGCGTTGAATCTGATGGAGAATGGACGTTGATGTGTCCTCACGAATGTCCTGGACTTTATGATACTTATGGAAAGGAGTTTGATAAGCTTTACATGAAGTATGAAGCTGAAGGGAAAGGTAGAAAAACCATAAAAGCACGTGATTTATGGAACACCATCTTAGAGTCTCAAATTGAAACAGGAACTCCGTACATGTTATATAAAGACGCTTGTAATGAAAAATCCAATCAGAAAAATTTAGGTACAATTCGTTCTTCAAACCTTTGCACCGAAATAATGGAATACACCTCTAAAGATGAAGTTGCTGTATGTAACCTTGCCTCTTTAGCACTTCCGAAATATGTTATTGATGGAAAATTTGACCATCAAAAACTATTTGACATTACTTATGTTGCTACAAAAAACCTAAACAGAATAATCGATAACAATTATTATCCGGTTGAAGCCGCTAAGAACTCTAATTTCCGTCACCGTCCAATTGGGCTAGGTGTGCAAGGTTTGGCAGATGCTTTTATCATGTTAAGAATGCCTTTTGATTCTGAAGAAGCCAAAACATTGAATAAAGAAATTTTTGAAACCATTTATTATGCTTCAATGACTGCTTCTAAAGATATCGCCAAAAAACTTGGTGCTTACGAATCTTACGAAGGCTCTCCTGTTTCTAAAGGGGAATTTCAATATGATATGTGGGGTGTTACTCCAAGCGATAGATGGGAATGGGATATTCTTAAAGAAGAAGTTGCAAAATATGGTGTGAGAAATTCATTGTTATTGGCTCCAATGCCAACTGCTTCAACTTCTCAAATCTTAGGAAACAACGAATGTTTTGAACCATACACATCAAATATCTATACCAGAAGAGTATTGTCCGGTGAGTTTATTGTGGTAAATAAACATTTGCTAAGAGATTTAAATAAATTAGGATTATGGAATGATGATTTGAAAAACCAAATTATGTTAGAGAATGGTTCTATTCAAAACATTCCAGAAATACCTCAAAACTTAAAAGATTTATACAAAACAGTTTGGGAAATTAAGCAACGAACGATAATTGATATGGCAGCTGATAGAGGTGCTTATATCTGCCAGTCTCAATCATTGAACTTGTTTGTTGAAAGTCCAAATTTTGCAAAATTAACATCAATGCATTTCCATGCCTGGAAAAAAGGATTGAAAACAGGAATGTATTACTTAAGAACAAAAGCTGCTCGTGATGCGGTTAAATTTACAGTAGAAACTGCTGCAAAAGCTGCTCCCCAACCCACAGCAAAAGAACTTGAAGAGGCAGCTGCCTTAGCATGTTCTATCGATAATCCTGATGATTGTGAAATGTGTAGTGGATAAAATATATTCGTCTTAATGACGTACAAGATCCTTCTTTTAAGGCGTCCTTCGTTGAAAAACAAGGGCGCTTTTTTATTCTGCATCCACCCAGTCGCCATGCTCTTTGATTAAATCAATCAAAGATGCTACTGCTTCAGCTTCAGGGATATTTCGTTGTACCACTTCTTTTTCTTTGTAGAGGGTTATTTTTCCTATCCCTGTTCCAACATAACCATAATCAGCATCTGCCATTTCTCCTGGGCCATTTACAATGCATCCCATAATGCCTATTTTCAGCCCTTTAAGATGAGCTGTTACCGCTCTAATTTTCGCAGTTGTTTCTTGCAAATCAAACAGTGTTCTTCCACAACTTGGGCAAGAAATATATTCTGTTTTAGAAATTCGAGTTCTTGTCGCTTGCAAAATTCCAAATGCAGTTTCATTGATGGATTGATCACTTCCACAATCTTCTGCGGCAACAAAAATACCGTCTCCTAAACCATCAATTAATAAGGCTCCCATATCGGTTGCTGCTTGCAATTGCAACTGAGTTGCTGTTAAATTACCATAAGCACGTCCAATTACAATTGGTGTTTTGCAGTCATTGTTCATTAACTCTATAAACAACCTACGCTGTTCAGCCATTCCATGATTGTTGTAAGTATCAATCATCAGTACCACGGTGGTATCGAGTTTTAATTTCTCTATTAATTCTAAAGATAGTTCTGGCAGAGTTACATATAGTACGTTCAACCTATCTGATAATTCTACTCCTTCGAGATAAGTTTTTACATCTAAAAAAGGAAAACTGTTGTCTTTATAACTCAGCCATGTTTTATGGTTGTAAATAATTCCAAGTGTCCCTGGGGTTTCAAAATCGACAATTTTATCTCCAACAAAAACATAATCACACGCAGCATCTGTAATGTTCCATTTATCTAATGGAACAGAGTAATGATATCCTAATGCAAAAAAGGAAGCAGGAGTAATGTCCTTTTTCAAACAAAAATCTGCCATCACTATTGGCACATTTTTCCCGCCAATATTTAATACCTCATTTGTTTTTCTTCGACTGTATTCAAAAGGAGTTATTAAATTGTTTTCAATTTCCTTTATCATCTCATGCTCTGCTCTCCCCTCATACCTTTTTATTAATTCTTGAGCAACTGGAATTTCAAACTCAGGTTCTTCCGTCAACGAAACCCTTATGGTATCCCCTAATCCATCCTCCAATAAAGTCCCTATTCCAACCGCTGACTTTATTCTACCATCCTCTGCCTCTCCGGCTTCTGTGACACCTAAATGCAATGGATAATCCATTCCTTCTTCTTGCATTTTATTAACCAGCAAACGGTAAGCCTGAACGACAACTTGAGTGTTACTCGATTTCATAGACAATACAATATCATGGTAATCTTGTTCTCTGCAAATTCTTAAAAACTCCAAAGCAGATTCGACCATTCCAATAGCAGAGTCCCCATAACGACTCATAATTCTATCCGATAAAGACCCATGATTAGTTCCTATTCTCATGGCCGTTCCATGTTCTTTGCAAATGGCAATTAAGGGAATTAAACGCTCCTTTATTCTCTCTAATTCAGCAGCGTAAGATTCATCTGTATACGCTATTTCTTCAAACTTCTTTTTGTCGGCATAATTTCCAGGGTTAATTCTTACCTTTTCTACGATAGTAGCAGCAATTTCTGCTGCATTAGGTGTAAAGTGAATATCAGCTACCAAAGGAGTTTCATAACCTTTTTTTCTTAACGCAGACTTAATGTTAGCCAAGTTCTCTGCTTCTTTTTTGCTTGGAGCAGTGATTCTCACCAATTCGCATCCTGCCTCTATCATTCTTATCGCCTGCTCAACGGTTGCCTGAGTATTCATTGTATCAGTAGTAGTCATTGATTGCACCCGTATTGGATTATTCCCTCCAATACCAAGATTACCAACTTTAATTTCTCGCGTAAGTAATCGAGAATATTTCGTTAAACTGTTGCAATACTTGTTTGAGAAACTCATCTTTACAAAGATATTATTTGCACCATAATAACATTAGTTTTAGTTAAATATTCTCTTTTACCACTTATTTGGAAAATAGTGCCATTTATATAGTAGTACCCGCAAAACAAGAAATACTGCTATCTTTTTTAATTAAATTGATGTAAAATTACAGTAGGAAACCCCTAAAACTGAAACGACATGAAGAAATTAGTCCTATTATTTACAATCCTTTTAACGATAAACAATGTTTATTCTAGGAGAGGTCCAAATGACAATAAAAACAATAAAAGTGGAGGAGAAGCACCTACTTCTGCCGCAGGATGCGCTTCTGCTGTTGCATTATCTGTTTTAGAATTAAATAATGTTAGGACACGTATTGAGGGGACTGGTGGTAGCATGTGGCAAGATAGATCTAATGGTATTTCTGATTATGAAATTCCTAAAAGAAGTAATGTTACCGATCCTAAATTCACTTCTATTTTTGCTGGAGCTTTATGGATGGGTGGACAAGATGTTAACGGTCAATTAAAAATAGCAGCCGTTCGATTCAGGGCTGCGGGTAATGATTTTTGGCCTGGACCATTAAATACGAGTACTGCTGAAATCGATCCAGCTACTTGTTCAAAGTACGATCGATTTTATGGTGTATCACGTGCTATGATAGACGAGTTCAATGCCTGGTATGACTGTTCTCAGGACCCTAACTGTAATGAAAATGATGAATACCCGGGATATCAAATACCCGATGAAATATTAGATTGGCCAGCTCATGGAGACATTAGTCTTGGTCAAGATTGGCATTTGGCTCCTTTCTTTGATAGAGATGGAGATGATTTTTACGATCCTAATTCGGGGGATTACCCCAAGTATGATTTGCTTGGAGAAATTGATTGTAGAACACAAAGAGATGTGAGGTTGTTCGGAGATACTACTATTTGGTTTGTTTTTAATGATAAGGGGAATACACATTCTGAGTCAGGTGGTCCTTCTATAGGTATGGAGATTAGAGGTCAAGCTTTTGCTTTTGCGACCAATGATGAAGTAAATGACATGACTTTTTACAACTATGAAATGATTAACCGTTCTACTTTTACCTTAACCCAAACTTACTTTGGACAGTGGGTTGACTCAGATTTAGGTGGGTTCGCAGATGATTATGTTGGGTGTGATGCATCAAGAGGATTAGGCTATTGTTACAATGGAGATGCAACTGATGAAAGCGCAAATGGTACAGAAGGGTACGGAACAACACCCCCTGCAGTTGGTGTAGATTTCTTTGAAGGTCCATTTGCTGATAGTGATGGTATTGATAACCCATTAACAACAAACATTCCCGCAGCATTGGCCAATAATGGTATTCCTTACCCAGGGTTAGGAATTGGATATGGTGATGGTATTGTGGACAATGAACGTTATGGAATGCGTAAATTTGTATACTACAGTTCCCCTGGTCAGCATCCTGGTGATGGAGATCCTTCTTCTGCTTTAGATTATTACAATTATTTAAGAGGGGTATGGAGAGATGGTTCTAACATGCTATGGGGCGGAAACGGTCATTTTTCTCATCCAAATTCAAGTGGGGTTCCTGCTGACATACTTTTTCCTGGAGATTCGGATCCATTGTTTTGGAGTACGCAAGGTGTTACCGCCTCCCCTGCTAATTGGTCAGAGTTTAATGAGGGGAATCCTCCTGGAGATAGAAGGTTTTTAGAGTCTGCCGGACCATTTACCTTAGAACCTGGTGCTGTAAACGATTTAACCGTTGGGGTAGTTTGGGCAAGAGCCGTTTCCGGTGATAACTGGTCTTCAGTTGCTAATTTATTAGTGGCAGATGATAAGGCACAAGCTTTATTTGATAACTGTTTTAAGATTGCTGAGGGTCCTGATGCTCCAGATATGGCTTTCCAAGAATTGGACAGGGAATTGATTCTTTATTTGAGTAATAAAAAGGTATCTAATAACTACAATGAGGCTTACAACCAAAAGAATCCT
>JAJCYO010000124.1 GCA_029262875.1 Flavobacteriales bacterium | reverse complement strand
GAAACAATTCTAAGTTCTTCTTTAGGTACTTGGTTGGCAATGGTGTTGTCCCATTCTAAGCCATTAATTACAGTGTTGATGGCCTCTTGGTGCTCCTGATAAAATGCTGAAGCCACAAAGGCTTTTTTCTTTTGATAGGATTTAATGACTTCATAATGGGGGTGAAGTTGGTGGTTGATGAAATGTTTATCCTTTAATGGTTTCAACTATTATAGTTTATAAATAGGAGAGTAAAGGTAGGGGTTTTAGAAGTAGTATTTCAATCTTCAATCTGCATTAATATTGTTTCCAGTTTATGTGCACCAAATTTGACTGCGAAATATCTTAGTTTGTCAAATTTTTTCCTTTCATCATCTATTTCCTTAAGAAAAGTGACTTTTTTTATTTTTGGAAAATCGCTTGGAAGACTTCTTTCAATTAATTCATTGATTTGTCTTAAAGTTTTCTTTTTAAGTTTAGCTTCTGTTTTTTTGACCGCTTCTATTATCTTGTTGTCTACAGAATCATTAATTCTTTTCAAAGTTATATCATCAAAAAAACTACTTATTTGTTTAAATCCGATATGAATTTCTTTATCTCCCGCACTCACTGTGTATAGATTCAATCTCGATATTGATTTTATTGTCAAACCAATAATCACAGCTGTAATATATGGAGATTTTCCAATTTCAATTGTATTAATAGTTAGTTCAGTATAATCAACTAAACACAAAGTTAGAGCACCAACTACTCCATAGTAAAGGTCATAAAAAATGAGAAACTTTGGTCTTCTCAATAAAAGATTAAAATTTAGTTTGTATTTTCCAAAGAGTATTTCAGTAGAACTTAACAATAAAGCAATAAGAAATACAATGATATAATGTATCCAGATCATTACTTTTTAATATTTTTTTTCAGTTCTATTTTATCTAAATTTCCTTTATATTTTAAAAAATTATTTCTGTCTAAAAACGAAATGATTTCTTTAAGTTCAGTGGTAGCTATATTGGACTTCAATGACAACTTCTCTAAGCTTATGGGCTCGTTTAGTTCGAGTAAAATTTTAGCTATTTTAGTATAGTGTATTGTCATCTTTTTGATTTTTAAGCTCAAGAATCAAATAAGTACATACGTACCCAATTTATATTTTATTAATTCAACTTAGGTGCAGGTCTGTTCCAGTTACTAATTTGTTGTACTATTCCTGCGTAATAGTCCAATACCATTTTTTCTATAAGCTCGATAAACTTTTTGTTGGAGGCAAAGTTGGCTCCAAACCCATTAATCAAAACCACATGAAAAGCTTGTATTTCTTTTCCCTTGGTCAGTTCTGTTAGCTCTCCTAATTCAGTGAGCTTCACTTTAAGGTTGGCTTTAGCAAATTTCACATCAGCTTCTATCCAAATATTTCCTGCTATTTTTGAGAACAGTTCTGGATTTTTCTTTTTGCTGTTCTCCAACTGTTTATTCATCCAGTTAATTCGAGCAACAGTCCCTCTATCTAATGGAGGGATTACTTTAATGGACATGGAAACAGTTCTACGTTCGAATTCTGCAATCATTTTTATATCAGAAACAGAATTTTTCACACTCAGTTTTCCAGAGATGTAATTGCTTTTAACCAACTTTCCAATGTCTTTCTTTAAACTATCTTTTGTTTTAGATGAAGATTTTACATGAACGCCTAATTTTCTGCTCATTAGTAGTGCCATGTCTTTTTCCTCTTCGTACCAGCTCAACACAGCATCTTCTATGTATGTTTCAGAAACTTTAAGTGTTTTTTGTGCCCTAATGTTCTCAGCTAATTCTTTCCAACCAGGTTTCATTTTTGTGTATCCAGCAACACCAGAAAGAGGGTTGCTCATGTACTCTAATACTTCGCTCATGATCTCTACCTGGTCTTCATCTTGTATGTTTTTGTCATTGTTAAACAATAGCAATTCTCCATTGGTTAACAGGTAAGTCCATGAAAAATGAAATAAAGAAACTTTGGAAGGAGGTTTAACCTTCACAGGAGAATGGGAAGAATCGGCTACAAACTCATTGGAAACGGTAATCAAATTTTGAACTCCTAACTTTTTCGAAATGTTCAAATAAGTTTGAATCTGTTTGGCATCCAATCCATTGTTTTTGTTTTTCATTTCAAAGAAAGCGGCTTCTCTAATTACTCCTTTAATCACAATAATGATTAAACCATCTATTCTCGATTTGTCTACATCAGGGAAACAAGCTTCTGTATAATAATACATTTTACCATTCCTACTGAGTTTAATTTCTTTAAAAATTTCATCTCGGTATTCTTTAACCAGTCTAAGTGTAGATAAGAAGATGGATGTCAATGCCATTTCATCTCCCGTCTTTAGTGTTGGGATTAATCTCGCTTGTTGTACTTGAATTTGCCCCGATTTAACATATTCGTCAAATTCTTCTTTTTTCAAGCCTACCAGCTTGTTTAGTTTCTTTTTAATCATATTTGTTTTATTGATATCCCATAGTTACTAAGCATAATGATGCTATTGAGGATACAGATTCATTGTCAAATTCATCTAAATCTCTTGTAGCTTCATCAATACAATTTTTCAGGTTTTTGGCTCTCTTTTTTAACTCATTCAGACTAACAGTGTTGTCAACGGTAGCCATGTAGTCACCACAAGTAGCTAATTTGTTTTTTTCTGTTGCTTTCTTCCATTCGGTCATACTGGACTTATGTAGAGTGCCTCCTTCATACCAATTTTCTACTTTAACTTTTGCTGAAGAATTCGAATCTTCGCAACTACTTAGTATTACTATTATTAACCCTAATAATATCTTTCTCATAGTTTAATTATTTAATGCTGCTAACAGGTACTACTGCCACTGGCAACGTTTCGTTTGCAACGGGTTCTTTTTTATTAAGTTTTCTCGTATGTTTTTACGTTGTCTACTGCCACATACCTGGTAATCCATTTGGTATTTTGTTCCCTTCTGTTGGTGTGATGGGCCTTACACATCGGTATGATGTAATGTTCCTCATCATCCGAGTCTAATTTCTGCACATGCGCACCAATTAACCCTTCATGGTTATAGCAATCGCTAATGGAGCAAAACACCGCAATGCGTGCGCTGTATTTTTCCCAATGCTCTAACCAGTTAATACAATGGCAATTACATTGGGGCTTGCCATTAACATTTTTAATTTTTTCCATACCTAAGCTTATAAGAGATGGAAAGTAGTAAGCGTTTTGGGTATAAAAAAGACAAAAAAAGGCAATCATTACATCAAAAATGGACTAATATTATTTAAATACCCTATAAATAAAAGGCTTGGGTAAAAATAACATTTCAGAGAATGCTTGTCAATCCGTTTTTTAACGGAGTACTTTTGCAGAGTTAATGATGCGATAGGTTAATGTTGCACTTGCCATAGTTGATGTTTTGCCATACCACATAAAGCGTATCATTTTCTTTTAAGGTGATGTAACCCTTTCCATAACTTTTACAAAAACCAAACGCACCACAATTAATGCTTCCTGTAATCTCATATTCAGTAGAACCAATGGGCAAATTATTGACTGTAAAACTACTTCCAGTTGGTGTAAATGTTTTGTTTCCAATACGAATGTTAATGTTTAACATGCAATTTTTTGGATCGCCTCGATAAACAACAGTAACAGAAGTTTTCTTGGAAGCAAGCTCTTCTTTCAATAACTCTTCCTTTCTTTTCTCGTCTTCTAATTGTTCTTTTATTCTAATGTCCTCTTTTTCTTTGTTTTCATGCTCAATGTTGTCATCGTTTCTGTTGTCTTTTGCTTTGGCTTCTTTCCATCCTTTTGTTATGCTTACTAATCTTTCAGCTTTTGGAGGGTGAGAAGATGAACCACTCGAAGAACCAATAAGATTCATACACTTTTTTGCTTGCTCCAAAGAAGCTCCTAACTTATACAAAATAAATCCCGAATAATAATCGGCTTCTAATTCTGAGTGAGGTCTACTGCCACCAGCTTTAAGAACATGTCCGTTAACATGATGTCCTATTTCATGAGCCATTACACTATAAACCGCCCAATTGGTTTCCGTTGCGTTTTTAATACGTTGAAAGAACCCTGGGTTATAATAGATCATTTGCTGACCTCCAGGTAATATTGTGGCAGCCGCATTGTCTATTTTCATTGGTCTAACAATAAAGTTGGGAGCGATACCTGCGGCACCCAAAATTTCACTAACGATGGAGGAAGCATCAGATTTTTCACTGAAGTTATATTCAATGGTCTCCCATTTTACTATTTCTTCACCAGTATAACTGCAATAATGCTTGGGCGTTAGGTTATCCGATTTTTTTCCAAAAAGAATTTCATTTTTAAGCTTGTCGTAATCAGTTTGTGTTATTACACCAGCATCCAATAATTCTTTGTACTCTTTTAATTTGTCGGCTTTACTTTCTTCTTGCGCAAATGATACTAATGGGAGAAGAATAATCAATAATATAGCTACTTTTTTTATCATGAAAATGGATTTATTGGGTTACATTTATTTTAATACAATCTTGTGTACTACTTGGATCTATTGTGCCGGAACCATATATGATGGCACCATTGGCTAAGAAAACAGTAGAATTCCATCCAACACTATTTCCACTTTGAAAAATGTGTTTAACAGTTCCGGTAGCATCACAATTGCCAGGACCATTAGAATACACCGTTGCTATAGATCCTAAAGTACTTCCATCTACGGTTACATCAATTGTGGTAATGGGTACACCAGAATAGGATCCCCATTTTGCATAAAAGGTAACATCTGAGAAGTTACAGCTGCCGTCATCTTCATCTGCTTCTATATTGTAATTAGTTGCTTTTCTTTCAGTGCATCCTTTTTCTTTAGTGCATGAAAAGAAAAGAGGGAATAGTGCTACTATTAATATTATTTTTTTCATCATTATTAGTTTAATTAGTTAAGGGGTTGAAGGTATATGAAATTGAAAGGGTTGATTTCCGTTAAAACACGGTATTTAAATTAAGTAAAAACACCAGTAGTTATTTTAATTAAAATACTGACAGAGTCGTCTTTTTTAAGTGTTAAGTCATTTATCACAATTGGGTTCTTCCATAGCTGGTATTAAGTCCATGTTCACAATGGTTAATTCATCGGTTGCCACACGATGCTTATCGCACAAAGCAATAACATACCATTGCTCATCATTTTGTTCAGTGTTTTGTACCAATGCGCCTTCCAGTTCAAACATTTGCGTGCACCTAATTTCAGCACAAAAAACAACAGGCTTTCTATTATGTTTCTTTAAATGAGTTAACCAACATCCGCATTTGCAGTTGGGCATGGTAATGCCATTAATGTTTTTTACCTGTGTCATACTATATCCATCTTTTTTTAGTGGCATACACCACAATTCCTGTCACTTTTGTAGCACCTATTTTATCTAAAATGTTGTTTTTATGCGTTTCAACGGTTCGGGTGCTTATTTCTAATTTGGTAGCAATCTCTTTGTAGGAGAGTTCCTGACAAATAAGTTTTGCAATTTCTTTTTCTCTATCTGTTAATTCTTCTCCTTCATTAAATTTTGGTTCAATGCTTTTTTGTTGGACTAAATCAATTATTAATTTCTTAGGAAAATGTTCGTTAAAGTAAAAGTTGTTGTCGTGCACCTGTGTGATGGCTTCACGTAATTCCTCTATGGTGGTTGCCTTTATTAAATACCCTACCGCACCATTGTTAATGAATTTTTGAATGGTATATTGATCATCGTATTGAGAAACAATGATGGGTTTTACCTTAGGTTTATTTTTTTTAAGCCATACGCATACTTCTACACCATCCAACTTGGGCATTTGATAATCCAAGAGCACAATGTGGTCATCTTTTTTTGTGTCGTCTAAAAGGTGGTTAATGTAGTCTTCTCCATTTCCAAATTCATTGATATGATACACTTCTTCAAAACTGTCTAATATCTTTATGAGCCCTTTTCTATAAAGTGTGTGGTCATCAACTACAGATAAGTGAATTTTCATGCTACAAAATTGAATAATATAAATGCTTCTAACAATCCGTTTTTTAACGGATTAGGGGAAGCTCTTCTTTTTGCCTAAAAATGGATGATTCCTTGTTTTTACTATGGAAAAGTAAGGTTAAATAGTTGACAATAAACTACGTATAAATACGTAAAAAAATATGAGGGTAGATTGACTGTGAAAAGCAGTGATAAAAACAAATCCGAGTAAAAACGGGCGTTTTTACTCGGAGAATGAATCACAATAACTTTCACATAATTGTGTTGCACTAACTAAACTATTTCAAACTCGAATGAGCTGAATTAACTGTTAGACGTTTAGCTCGTCCAAAATGTTACAATAAAAAATGATTGGATTACGAAATAATAAAATAGCACTTAATAATGCTCGTCTTCATCACATGGTTCTTGTACTGTTTTGTAATGTGCTTTATTCCTGTCACTCACCATTCGAACAGTTTCGCCATAAAACTTTTCAAATAGGGCATGTTTTTGTAATTTATTCCAAACAAAAGGATGAACTACCGGTTCACCACCTTCTGGGTCTACATTTTTTATGCTAAAATGGCCTTGATACTGTTCATAAATGGGATTGCCTGTTAATTCAAAATCTACAATATCATAGCGTTCACTGTCAAACGCTGTGGCCATGTCTATGTACCATTTCCCGTTGGGGTATTGTTCAAGGGTAAAGGCTTTATTGTATGCCAGGCATGGTTTCAAAATAACATAATCACCGTTTTCTTGTTCGGTAAGGCCATGCCATTCTTTTGGAAATTCTTTCAAACCAATCTCAATGTCCTCATCCAAGGTATTGGGCTCTTCGTTTTTTAGGAGGGCGATGTTTTCTTTTTCCAACCAGGTTAAAAATCCATCCACATTTTTATGATGAGCTGCATACCATTTTTGACTACTAAAATAATTATCCATAGCCCCGTCAGCTTTAAATTGATAACCGTAACGTGCAAAAATTTCGTTACGCATCAACACCAACTCCGATCTTTGTTTGGTCCTTAGCTCTTTAGCTGTTAATAGTTTTAAGGAAGCTTCATTGTACTTTCCAGCATAATAATAGTCAATGGAACTGGAGTAGTAACCCACTTCAGAACCATCGTCTTCGGTTAGCGCACTCCATGATTGATAAACTTTAAGGCCTTGATCGCCTTTGTCGGTTACAACAAACTCACCATTGGTTTTATCAGAATAGAACTTATTTCCTTCAATTTTTACATGACCTAAATTCTCATAATGATAGATCCATTGGGTAGCATCATCATTAAAAGAGCCGCTTCTAATTTGGGCATAATACTTCCCGTTGGCGCCATTGATAATTAAATCTGTTTCCATTTCTGATTCTCCAAAATGATATACAGCCAGGTATTCATTAACGGATTCTACGGTAAAAGCGTTGAGTTCTTCTTTTTCCTCTGATTGAGTCTGCCCTTGCTCTAAACCATCGTTAGCACAAGAAAATAAGAGAATAATAGCGAAGAGGAAAAGTGTTTTTTTCATAAAGCAATCAGATCATTTAATTAGCCTTTTGTTTTAGGCCATGTACCGTCTTCATTTTTATGAAAATCGAAATTATAAACTACTTTTCCTGTTTTGTCGTAAATGGTTAGGTGCCAGCTATGTTGCTCATTTCCCCATTTTTTAGTATAATCAAAATGTTGTTGTAACTGACCAGATGGAAAATACTCTTTACAAGAGATGTACTTTCCATTTTTAAAAACATGTGTAGCGCTTAATTTTCCATTTTTATCCATCCATTTGTAGGTTCCATTCAACATCTTATTTCCAGTTTGATCGTCCATCTCCAGCGTAAATCCCTTTTTACCTGATGGTCCCATTGGGTAAAGGCTAACACCATGGTCAAAATAATTATAACGTACATAAACGGCTTTCTCTCTATCGTCTATTTGTGCCCAGTTTGCATCTAAGTAGATCATCCATTTACCGTGTTTTGCTCCGTTGGCATCAACCGTGTTCATAGGTTCTCCTTGACTCAATACCGATAGCGGAATGATAAGGCATAAAAGGATGGTTAATGATAAAGTTGCTTTCATAGTTATTAGTTTATAGGTATAATAGTAATGGTGAATAAAGTTACATTAAAAATGTACATTTACACTAACCAATTAAGATTTAATGTATTATGGCTGAACAAACCTTTAAAACTCATCGAAGATTATTAGTAGGACATCATGGATTTTCTGCTTTCGCAATTATTGCATTAATAGTGGGATCGTTAATTAATTTGAATCATTCCTCTGATGGAAATGTATATTCTGCATCCTTATTGCTATTGAGCTCCTGTGTTATGTTGTTTATGTGGTACTTTTTAAGAGCCTTTGCATTAAAGGCTCAGGATAGGGTAATTAGACTTGAGGAGAACATGAGACATCATACGCTAACTGGCAAAGAACTTAGTAAGGGGTTAACCATGAGGCAAATTATTGGTTTGCGTTTTGCCGGGGATGATGAATTTGTTGCTTTATGTGAAAGAGCAGAAAAAGAAGAGCTTTCTGAAACGGCAATAAAAAAAGCGATTAAAAACTGGAGGCCTGATACGTATAGGGTTTAAAGAATACCTTCTTCTAAACCATATACCCGAGATTCTAATAGTTCTACAAATGTGCTTCCATTGTTAAGTGGGGCAATTTCTATCATTAAAATACTTCCATCTACATCATATACGTTAATAATATGTCCAACAACATCTTCTTGGTGATGCTCAATGTCTTCAATGTCTTCTAATAGAACAGAAGTATCATATGTTTCTGCATTGTGATAGAGTAAGCGAGAATCAGTAAGAATAATCGCTTCAGTTCCATCTAAAGATAGGGTATAGTCGTAGTAAGCAATAATTTTTTCTTCTGCTTCTAATAGCCCGTTCGCTTCAATATAGTCTAAAGCATATTTCTCCATATTGTTAGATACAGTAACACCACCTTCATTCAGTGTACAAGAAACCAAAAAAGTGAATAGGATAGAAACGAGGGCTAATTTTCTCATGGTTAGCCTTGGCTATAAAGCATTAATTAAAATACAAGATTGAGCTAAATCTGAAGCAACAGTTCCTGTTTTAGTGTTTGTAGTCCCATTGGTAAGAAAAACAAGCGCTTTCCATTCAACCTGAGTGGAGCTTTTCATAGGAAAACTAAGCGTTATATCCGATTCAGCACTACAATCTAAAACACTATAAGTTGCGCCAGAGAACGAGCCAATACCACTTTCATTGATTAAAATTTCAATACGTTCAATAGGTGTTGCAGGATAGTTTGAAGAATCTGCGTAAAAAGTTAGTCTCGTATAAACACAACTTCCATCATCAAAATCTGCATCCACAGAAAAATTAAAAGCTGAATTATCATTACATCCTTCATTTTTTGAACATGAAAAGAGAAGGGGTAGGGCTAATGCAATTAGAATTAACTTTTTCATAACTATTCTTTTTTGTTTTTATCTTGTTTTAGAGTCGTCAAGGTAATAAAAAATAACCAAAAACAAGCTGGCTGGCGCCAGGTATTTAAAAAAGTAATGGTGTAAAATTTGGGGTAATTATTACAATACCTTAATCAGTATACAGGTTTGAGAGCTATCTGGAACTGCTACGCCAGTGGTGCTACTACTCGTTCCATTAACGAGGTGCACTGTAGATATCCATGTGATTTTACCGGCATCTTCAAATGAAAAATTCAAGGTTCCTTCCGCATTACAATCGGCAGGACCTCCAACAGAGTATACCTTAGAAAAAACACCCAAACCACTTCCTTGTACTGAAACGTCAATGTAATCAACGGGAGAGACAGGGTAGTTGGCCGAATCAGCATAAAAAGTAAGTGTAGTATAAATGCAACTACCATCGTCTTTTTCAGCAATTTCCTTAAAATTAAGGGCTACATAATCGGTACAGCCATCCCATTTCTTTGAACAAGAAAATAGTAGCGGTAAAATGATTGCAATGAGGACTATTTTTTTCATCAATGCAAGGTAGTAAAAATTAAGTAAACAGGAAGAGCTATGGTATTTTATTTATGAGCAGTAACAACGGTATTGTACTCTTTAAAACAATCTAAAATCCGAGTAACAAGATCATATTCCGAAGAATATTGAATAAACTGATCCGTAAAATCGCAATAGTCCATAAAATCAGAAATGGTTTCATTTTGTTTTATTCTTGTAACACGTCCAACCATTTCTGGGTTGAATTTTTTTGCCAGTAAAGCCTCATATTTATCTCGTTGCAATAACCTTTCGTAATTTTTTTTGTCTTGTACATAGGTGTTAAATTTCCCCAGTAAACCAGATATACCTCCAGAAAACCCTCGTGATCCATCATACATTTTTAACTCTTCAGCACTTAAAACAAAGCTTTGATTGATTTTGTTTCGGGCAGTATCAGGAATCTCTAATTCTACAAAAGCTTCTTTAAATTCGGCAAAATCTTTATAAGGAAGTACTGCGTGTTCTTCTAAAAAATAAATGGCTCTTTTCACGTATATGATAGTCTTAATTTTTGATGCTTCAATTTTTAGTGTTTCATAACCTATTGCAGAAATGAGTAAAGAGTCGGAAGCTTTAGCAGCAATGGTGAACTTTCCATTAATTTCACTTACTACGCCTACCAAGGAATTGGAGTTGACCACATGTGCATATTCAACAGGAGTTGAGTCAGTTCCGTTAAGAATTGTCCCAGAAATAATCTTAGTTTGGGCAGTTAAGCTATACGAGAAGAGGAGTAAGAAATACCCTATAAGCATATGGTAAGAAAGTTTCACAACGTAAATGTACTCCTTAAATCCACGTACTAATGTTAAATAATCATAATTAACTATTAACTAATCAGCTACTTATGGATAGCCCTTGGTTTACTTTAGAACTCCCTTAAACTCATAAATGGTTCTGATAGCACCTTTACGTTTAACAATGGCTGTTCCCTCAATTTCATCACCATTAATGACACCTTCCCAGCTCAAATTATCTTTTTTACCCTTACATTTTCCTTTAAAACTGATAATAGTAGAAACAAAGCCATCTTTACTTTCAGTAGTATAGGTTGCATCCGGAAAACCATTGTCTTTGCTAAACTTAGTACTTACCTTTCCATCTTTAAAGGTGATAACGTCTGACATTTTATCATCTTTACCTATTCTGCCTTTCTCAACAACTTTCAGCGTAAAGCTTTTGCCATCTATAGTCGACTTTTCATCTTGAGCAATACAATTTGAAGTGAATAGGATGCTCATTAATACAATTAAGGTAGTTCTCATAATTAAGGTGTTTATTTTTAATGGTTGGTTTTATATCATTAATAGTTACTTAGTTCTGCCTGTTGCAATTTTATCATATTCCGTGTCATTTGGTTCCCAGAGCTCTATTTTATTACCTTCAGCATCTAAAATATGAACAAATTTACCGTATTCAAAATACTCAATTTCATCAACAATGTTTACGCCTTCTTTTTTTAGTTCTTTTACCAGGCCTTCTATATCTTCAACCCTGTAGTTTATCATAAAGTCTTTTTGGGAAGGTTCAAAGTAGGTGGTGTTATCAGGAAAAGGACTCCATTGAGTATGTCCTTTTTTAGTGGCGTCTGCTCCTTGGAACCATTCAAAACTTGTTCCATATTCATCGGTATCTAACCCCAAATGGGTTTTGTACCATTTTTTCATGTTGTCCGGATCTTTGCATTTGAAAAATATACCTCCAACTCCTGTTACTTTTTTCATAGTATAATTGTGTTTTTCACCAATTGGTTTAATCCAATTTATTCAGTTGCATTTAAAGTTTAAAGATATCATTTATTTGAGCAATGTGATAACCATTTTCAATAACTTGTTTAGCTTGTTTGCTTTCCATATCAATTACAGGGTTGGTATGGTTGAAATGGATAAAATAGATTTTATTTTTTTCTGAAGCAGGCAAGTCTTTGAATTTATCCATACTCTCAATGATAAAAGGGTGGGGGATTTCAGAAATGTCTCTATTGTTTATTTCTTCACCATCATAAAATGTCGCATCTATAAAAGCATAATCTACAGCAGATAAAGCATCTGAAATGTCTATATACCACTTTTCCCATTTGTCTATGTCTGGAATAAACAAAGCACTTTTGTTAGGCCCTGTAATGGAATAACCTACTGTTTCAGAATATTCATCACGATGGGGAACGGTAAAAGAAATTACTTTTAAGTGTTCAGTGAGTATAACTTCTTTTTGATGTTCTATTTTCTGAATGGCAATGTTCTTATTGGTAACCAATTGACTCCATGGTCCATTCTCTGTTAAAAAATCTTGCATTTTAGGCATGGCATAAACAGGAATACTATCAGCATTCATTGCTTCCTTTCCTAAATACATTAAGCCGGTATAATGGCCAATGTGTGCATGGGTTAAGAAAATGCCATCGGGAGTTTCGTTCGTTTCGAAATCACAGTAATTGCTTAACATGTTTGTTTGTGCCACAAAATCGGGAGTAGCTTCAAATAGATATTTCTTTTTGTTTTCGGGGTCTATAACACCCAAACTAACTACTTTTCTGTTGTAGTCGGGAGTTGTAAATAAATGTTTGCAGCAAGCTTTTGTACAGCCAATCTGAGGAGATCCAGCATCTTGGATGGTGCCCAATACAATAAGAGATGTTTCTGTTATTTTCTTTAGGGTAAGGTCTTTCTTTGGAACTAAAATGTCCTCTTGCGGTGGAGCTTCCTCAGAACAGCCTATTAAAGCAATACATAGACTTATCAATAATACAGTGAAAAATTTTCTTTTCATTTTTTTGATAATAATTTGCTAAGCGTATGGAAAAATAAATAAAGATTGATAATTTCGCAAGCAAACAAAACAAATACCATGGAAAGTATTGACGGAAATAAATTGATAGAAAAGTTGCAAAAAGGATTGGCTAAAGATGGCATTAAAAAAGTAGATGCTTTAGTTAAAGGCTTAAAAGAATTAAGACCTTACGCTTTAGAAGAAAAGGACCCTACCTTAACTAAAGTAACACGATTAACGTACGAACATTTAGAAGAAAATAAAACGTTCAATATTCCATTACCTCCAGAGGAAGCTATTGCTGCTGAAGTAGAAGAAGGTGAAGAAGAGCCTGAGGTGGAAATGATTGTAAATGAGATTAAGAATGATGATGATAGGGTAGAGAGTTTAGACTACTTATTGTCGTTAATGTTAGATAGAGAAAATGCTACTAACAAACAGGATATGTTTGAGTATAGAGACGCTTTAAAAGAGTATTAGGTCAAACAATAGCACTAAAAAAGCCTCAACATTGTTGAGGCTTTTTTTTATATGATTTGAGTTGTCTTAATCAACCACCATCTCCAGGAGGAATTACTAATCCAGTTGTTACACTATCTATCTTTCCATTTGAATTTAATGTGAAGTTAACGGTTTGTCCTTCAGCTAAATCTACACTATTGTTATCTCCTGGGGTATGAAAAACATGTGCCTCTCCGGTTAATGTTACAATCATTCCTGATCCATTGTGTTGTCCTTTATTCATTGGAGGATGTAATTTTATGATGTCTCCTTGCTCAGCCATAATTAATGTCGTTTTTGCGTCTATCACTAGACAGATTAATAAATAAATTTTTTCTAATTTAGAAAAAAATGCTGGTTTTCCAAAGAAATACATTCAGATTTTTCTATCTTAGGAACGTGAATACGAAAAAATCTCTCTTCATCATATTACTAATGTTGGCTTTAATGCCTGCAAATTTTGTCTATTCAAATGACTCTAAGATAGATAGCATTTTGTTGCATGTTGAGGATTATACCGATGGCGTTTCTAAACTTAGAAATCAACCGATTGAGAAGCTGATAGAACACTTGGAGAAATCCAATGATGACCTCGAAAAATCTAAAATTTCAAATGCCTTGTGCTGGATTTATTTTAACTCGGACCCACCTAAGGCAATGAAATATGCCAAACTGCAAGGAACCTTTGTTGAAAACCTTGATAACGATTTGGCTAAGATTAACTACTATGACAATTTAGCTTACCTCTATCAAGGGTTTAGTAATTATGAAAAATCGATATCTTTTATGTTACAGGCATTAAAGGCTAAGGAATCTATAAATGATACTTCAGGTATATCCGTTAGTTTGTCAGGATTAGCTGGGACCTATTACTATATGCGAAACCATAAATTGGCACTGAAATATTTTACTCAAGTATATGAAATTGAAAAAAAGGCAGGAAGGGAAATGCAGGAGGCATCAACTTTAGGGGATATGGGCTTGTGTTATGTTGCTTTGGGTAATGTAGAGAAGGGGTTAGAGAGTTATTTTGAAGCGGTAGACCTTTTAATAAAAAATGAAGTAGAACAAAAAGCTGGGACACATTATTCTAATATAGGAATTGTTTATCAGACTAAGGGAGAGCATGACAAGGCATTGATGTACTTTAAAAAAGCTGCAAAACTTAAAGAAGATGAAGGTGATGTAGCAATGTTAGCATCTATATATAGTAATATTTCGGAAATCTATTCTGTGAAAAATGACTTTACAAATGCATTGATATATGGTAAGAAAGCGGTTAAAAATGCTAATTTATCTGAAGATAAGAAGTCCATATTAAATTCTAATCAGAGTTTAGCGATGGCTTTTTACAGTAATAGGAATTATCAATTGGCTTATGAACACTTTAAAATTGCTTTTAATTTAAAGGATAGTATTTACAATGAGACTTCGTCAGAACAAATAGCAGAGATGCAAACAAAGTATGATACAGAGAAAAAAGAGGCCGAAAACAGTTTGCTATTGGCTGAGAAGGAATTAGATAAGGTAGAATTGGAGAAGAAATCTAACCAGCAGAAAATGTTGTTGTTAGGTTTGGCATTGGCTTTTCTTATTGTGGTTTATGTTGCCTACAGTTTAAATCAAAAGAAAAAGACCAACAAATTGTTAAATGCACAAAATGAAGAAATATCTACAAAAAATGACATCATTGAGGAGAAGAATAAGGACATTACAGATAGTATAAATTATGCTCAACGGATACAAGATGCTATTTTGCCTGAAGAATCAATATTAAAACAACATCACGAATCGTTTATCTATTATAGACCTAAAGACATTGTTAGTGGAGATTTTTATTGGATAAAAGAAACAGAGAATAAATTGTTCTTTTCAGTGGTTGACTGTACTGGCCATGGAGTTCCAGGGGCGTTTATGAGTATAATAGGGTCCAACTCCTTAAATAAGATCGTAGAAGATTTGAAGATTGAAACAACTGGTGAAATATTGGATGAGCTAAACAAGTTGGTAAATAAGGCATTGGGGAGGGAACAAATTTCTGATGATGAAGTCCTGTCTATACGAGATGGAATGGATATTTCGATATGTTCTATCAATAAATCAGACGCTACTTTAGAGTATTCTGGAGCAAACAATTCGCTTTATATTTTAAGAAAGCCTCAAAACAGGATTGATGGCTTAGAATTTATATTAGAAGATGAAAATGCCATCTTCTATGAGGTAAAGCCTAATAAGATGGCTATTGGTGGAGGACGGAATAAAGAAAAGTACCAGTCGCATAGATTTCAATTGAATGAGAGTGATACGGTTTACCTATTTTCAGATGGTTATGCCGATCAGTTTGGAGGAGAAAAGGGAAAAAAGTTTATGTATAAACGATTTAAAAAAATGTTTTTATCCATTCAGAATCAAACAATGGATAAACAATTGATCCATTTAACTGAGACCATGGAAAATTGGAAAGGAGATATCGATCAACTCGATGATATATGTGTGATGGGGGTTCGTCTATAGATGGCTATGATTGGAAGAGGAGTAATAGTGCTCAGAAAACTAACTAAATATTTTTTAGAAAAATAACATAAAGCGATATGAAAATGAAGTGCAAAAAAGACTAATATTTTCATTAGCCTTTTTTAATTTTTAGAAAAATATTTTTTGAATTAGATTTCTAACTCAGATTCAAATTCAATTTTAATTTCTCCATCTGTAACTGCCTTTAGAGTTGTGTGAGCGTGTTCTTTAGCTTTAGTAGCGGACGCTTTATGTTCTTCACTTAAGATGCCAGTAATTACAAGTTCATCTTTAGTTATTACATCGTTTTCCTTTACAACTTTTATCTTCATTTTTCCATTAGTTATTTTATCTAATGATAATTTTGACATGTCGTTTAACAAAGTATCAATATCGCCACTAATTTTTTCAGTAGTATCAACTTTTGATTTAACTTTTTTTTCTTTTTTTTCAGCCATTTTGATTTAGTTTAATTTTAACTAAAAATAAATAAAAAATTGTTAAACTCTAAAAAATTATATCTTTAATTTTAGTTATGAACTTAAGTCGCTATATTTTATTATTATGTTCTTTCTTTTTTTTATGTGGAGGAACTATTTTTGCTGAAAAAACGGTTCTTGATAGCTTGAATGATTTACTTGCGACAGAACAGAGTAAATCAAAGAAAGTTAAATTGTTAAACGAACTATTTAGTGAGCAATACTCTACAGACTATAACAAGGCATTAAAATATGCTCAAGAAGCTTTAAAAGTTTCGAAAACTATTAAAAATGAAAGTAGACAAACAAAACAAAATATTTCACAGAGTGCGAATAATGTAGGGAATGCTTATTTCTTTTTAGATAAATATGAAAAAGCTTTAAAATATTATTTAATGTCACTCAAAGTGGCAGAAGAAATTACAGATACTAATATGATGGCTAATACCTTATACAACCTTGGTTCATTATATGATTTCAAGGGAGAAACGGAAAAGGGATTTCAATATTTAGAACAAGCAGTTAAATTAGAGGAGCAAAGAGGAGATATGGAATCAGCAGCAATAAGTTATAGTAGTATGGCTGATTATTATTTCTTTAATGCAGATTATAATAAAGGAATGATTTATTATGAAAAGGCTATGAAAATAGTTAAACCATTGAATAATAAAAGTATGGTTGCTTCACTTTATGGTAGTCGAGCAGTTGGACTTAAACATATAAATCGATATAATAAGTCTCTAAAATTTCATCAATTATCTATAACCATAAAAATAGAATTGAATGATAAAACTGCGTTGCATACAGCATATTTGAATATTGCTGATGTCTATATTGCGATGAAAGAATATGAAAAAGCGGTAGAGTTTAATTTAAAATCATTAGAAATAGCGAAAGAATTGGATGCTACAGAGTCTATTATGATAGCTTATAAGGGGCTTTCTGAAACATACACTCAAATGGGGAGCACGAGTAAAGCACTTGAATATACGCAGCTTTATGCAGATTGGAAAGACACTTTGTATGGTCAGCAGAATGCTGAAGCAATAGCGGAGATGCAAACAAAATATGATACAGAAAAAAAAGAGGCTGAAAACAGTTTGCTAATTGCTGAAAAAGAGTTAGATAAGGCTGAATTGGACAAGAAATCCAATCAGCAAAAAATGTTAGGGATAGGATTAGGTTTGTCATTATTAGTTGTGGTTTATGTTGCTTATAGTTTAAATCAAAAGAAGAAGACCAACAAGCTATTGAATGTTCAAAATGAAGAGATATCAAGTAAGAATGAAATAATAGAAGAGAAAAACAAAGACATAACTGATAGTATCAATTACGCTCAGCGTATACAAGATGCTATTTTGCCTGAAGAATCAATACTAAAACAGCATTACGAATCATTTATCTATTATAGACCTAAAGACATTGTTAGTGGAGATTTTTATTGGATAAAAGAAACGGAAAATAAATTGTTCTTTTCAGTGGTTGACTGTACTGGGCATGGAGTTCCAGGGGCGTTTATGAGTATAATCGGTGCTAATTCCTTGAGTAAAATAGTGGAAGATTTAGGGGTCGAATCCACAGGAGAGATATTAGATGAACTCAATAAGTTAGTAAATCAGGCATTAGGAAAAAATAGCAATCCAGATGATGATATTATATCGATTAGAGATGGTATGGATATTTCAATCTGTTCTGTTGACAAATCAAATAATACCTTGGAGTATTCTGGAGCAAATAATTCTTTGTATATTTTAAGAAAACCTCAAAATAAAATAGATGGATTAGAATTTATTATGGAAGATGAACGTTCTATATTTTATGAAATCAAACCAAATAAGATGGCTATTGGAGGAGGGCAGAATAAAGAAAAGTATCGATCCCATAAATTTCAATTGAGTAAAGATGATGCTGTTTACCTATTTTCAGATGGATATGCAGATCAATTTGGTGGTGAGAAAGAAAAAAAATTCATGTACAAACGATTTAAAAAAATGTTTTTATCCATTCAGAATCAAACAATGGATAAACAATTGATCCATTTAACTGAGACCATGGAAAATTGGAAAGGAGACATCGATCAACTCGATGATATATGTGTGATGGGAGTTAAAATTTAACGTCAATTGATACGGGGCAGTGGTCAGACCCGTAAATGTCAGAGAGAATGTCTGCTGACTTTACTTTTTCAATAATACTTTCGCTTGTCAAGAAATAGTCAATCCTCCAGCCCACATTTCTGTCTCTTGCACCACCTCTAAAGCTCCACCAACTGTAAGCTTCTGTTTTGTCGGGATGCAGGTGTCTAAATGTATCAATTAACCCCGCGTTGGTAAAGTTGTCCATTCCGTCAATTTCTTCTTGCATAAATCCTGCACTTTTGTTGTAATTGGGTTTTGGTCGAGCCAAATCAATTTCTCTATGTGCTACATTGAAATCACCACAAACAATTACTGGTTTTTTCTTTTCCAACTCTTTTAAATAGATCAAAAAAGCGGCATCAAAATTTTGTCTGTCTGGTAAACGGGATAAATCGTTTTTAGAGTTTGGGGTATAGATTCTCGTAATGTAAAAATTGTCAAACACAGCAGTAATAACTCTTCCCTCTTGGTCATGTTCCTCAATCCCTATATCAACACTAACATTTAAAGGTTTAGTCTTGGAAACAATGGCTGTTCCAGAATAACCTTTTTTTACCGCAGAATTGGAGTAAAAGTAATATCCTTCCAGCCCTTCCAATACTTCAGCAACTTGGTGGTCCTGTGCTTTTGTTTCTTGAAAACAAATGATGTCGGGATTCATTGCTTCTATTTTTCCGTACAAGCCTTTTTTATGTACAGCTCTTATTCCGTTTAAATTCCAGGAGATTAATTTCATCTATTTTGAGTTTAATTTGCTAACAAGTTTAATTGTTTCATCCGCCTCTTTTACATCATGAACACGAAGAATTGTTGCCCCTTTCATTAAAGCTATGGTGTTGAGTGATGTTGTCCCATTCAGCGCCTCGTCTGGAGTTGTTTCAATTACTTTGTTAATCATTGATTTTCTTGATACACCTGCTAAAATAGGTAGTTTGAATGATTTAAATGCGTCTAAATTATTTAATAATTCATAATTGTGTTCTACTGTTTTTCCAAAACCGAATCCAGGGTCAAGAATAATGTTGTACACGCCAAATTGGTTAAGTAAGGTTATCTTTTCCTCAAAATAACGATGGACTTCTTCCACAACGTTATTGTAAATTGGGTTTTCTTGCATGTCTTGAGGAGTTCCTTGAATGTGCATTAAGACATAAGGTACTTTGAGGTTAGCAATGCAGTCAAACATTTGATTGTCAATACTTCCGCCAGAAATATCGTTGATAATATTAGCGCCAGCTTCAATACACTTTTCAGCAACTTTACTTCTGAAAGTATCTATGGATAGAATTGTTTCACTAAAATTAGATTTGATCAATTTGACAATAGGCAGTACTCGGTTTAGTTCTTCATCCTCAGAAATTTGAGCCGCACCTGGTCGAGTAGAGTAGCCTCCAATATCAATGATTTTAGCCCCATCGTACTCCATGGAGTTAATTTTCCTAACGATATCTTCATCGGTCAGATACTTTCCACCATCGAAAAAGGAGTCCGGAGTAATATTTAGTATGCCCATTATGGTGGGTTCGTCTAAATTTACTCCTTTCACTTTAAAACTTGTAGACTTATTTGTATCTTGCGGAGTTTCAATTTTTGATTGCATAAGTTTGATATATGAGTAACACTTCTGAAGAATACGATTCAATAATAAAGATTTGTACTGACATTTTCACGAAAAAAATGAAAGATTATGGAAGTGCATGGAGAATTTTAAGAACAAGTTCGCTTACCGATCAAATTTTTATCAAGGCAAAAAGAATCAGAAGCATTGAAGAGAAAGGGGTGAGCAAGGTAGATGAAGGGATAAGATCTGAATACATTGCCATTGTAAATTATTGTATTATGGCGCTTGTTCAATTAGAATTAGGTCAAGCCGAAAACACAGAATTACAATTTGAAGAATGCTTGACATTGTACAACAAGCATTTTTATGCTTCTAAATCGTTAATGGAGAATAAAAATCATGATTATGATGAGGCGTGGAGGGATATGCGATTAAGCTCATTAACAGATTTGATATTAATGAAGTTATTGAGAACAAAACAGATTGAAGACAATGATGGGCAAACGATTATTTCCGAAGGAATAGATGCTAATTATTCCGATATGTTAAATTATGCGGTGTTTGCTTTAATCAAAATAGAGGAGGAAGTTAAATAACTGTTAAACGAAAAGTTGCTAACTAAATTTAGGTCTAAGTTTGATTTAAATTTAAGAATTATGAAAATTTTAACTTACATATCAAGAATCTTTGTTGGAGCGTTATTTATTGTTTCAGGCTTAATAAAAGCAAATGATACCTTAGGGTTTAGCTATAAATTAGAGGAGTATTTTGAAAATGGAGCCCTGGCTTACCGTATAAGAGATTGGTTTGGTTGGGATTCGTTTTCTTTAGAATTTTTAATGGAGTATGCTTTGCTACTCGCAGTTGTAATGTGTGCTGCTGAAATCATTTTAGGTTTTGCCATATTGTTTGGGACCAAAATAAGATTTGCGGTATATTCTTTATTAGGACTAACAGTAATGTTTTTCTTTTTGACTTTGCATACAGCAACTTGCGATCCTTTTGCAAGTTACAATGAACTTACTACAGTTGAAGTAGGATCTCCAGAACATACTCGCTTTGTGAGTAGGATGGAAGAGAATACGAAGATTACCATTAAGACATCAAATGAAAAAGAAGTTACTTATCAAGAAGAAATGCCAGTACAATGTGTAACAGATTGTGGTTGTTTTGGTGATGCAATGAAGGGTTCATTAGGTAGAAGTCTTACTCCATGGGAATCATGGACCAAAGATTTGGTTTTAATGCTTTTTCTCATTCCAATTTTCTTATCAAGAAATAAGATAAAGATCAATACAACAAAAGAAGATGTGATTATAGCGAGTGCTTCATTGGTTTTTGTGCTATTCTTATCGTATGTGTTTGATTGGTATTTTCCATTACTATTTTTTGCTGTTGGTTATGGAGGGTATTATGCAACTAAACGAATGCTATTTAACAGTGTTTTAAAATGGATACCGATTTTATACATTTCATTAATCTCATTGGTGTTTATTTATTATACACTTAACCATTTACCGGTGAGAGATTATAGGGCATATGCAGTAGGTAAAAGCATCCCTGAGCAAATGGTACTACCAGAAGGAGCTGTTCCAGATGTATTTGAGAACATCTTTTATTACAAAAATAAGACCACTGGAATTGTAGAGGAATTTACAGAATCAACATATCCATGGGATGATGATAATTATGAATTTTCTGATAGGTCTACAAAGCTAATTTCAGCAGGAGATAAAGCTGCGATTACTGATTTTACTATTACCGCTGATGATGGAAATGATTATTCCGCGGATTATTTTAATGAGCCTGGTTATATTTTTATGTTTGTAGCATACGATATTAACAAGACAGATGATGCTTCATTGAAAAAGATTAATACTTTTGTCGACCAATGTAATGCTGATGGAAGTTATATTATTGGACTGACATCATCATTGTATAATGATGTGGAAGACTTTAGGCATAAAAACCAAACAATGTTTGATTTTTATACCTGCGATGCAATTACATTAAAAACAATAGTTAGGGCAAATCCAGGTATTGTTTTAATGAAACAAGGAGTTATATTGGGTAAGTGGAGTGCTGGTGATTTGCCTGATTACGAGATGGTTAAAAAAGATTATTTAAAGTAAAAGATTAATTTGATACAATTTATTACAAAAAGAATAATGTACGGTTTTTTAGTGCTCGCAGGAGTGATAACCGTTGTGTTTTTACTTTTTAATGTATTGCCTGGAGATCCTGCCAGAATGTTAATGGGACAGAGAGCGGATGCAGAATCTTTAAAAATTATTCAAAAGGATTTAGGGTTAGATCAACCATTATCAAAGCAATTTGTGATGTATTTAAATGATTTATCCCCTATATCAGTTCATGATACAGATCCCGAACATTATTTGTACTTAGATGACGAGAAGTATGATTACTCTGAGATGTTTTCTTATGGTGCGTCAAGTGTAATGGTGATTAAGACACCCTATTTGAGGAGGTCTTATACGACAAAGCGAAAAGTGTCAGAAACATTGATGGATTACATGTTGGAAACTGGAGTGTTAGCGCTGGCTTCTATTATAATTGCAGCATTTGTTGGAATTTTGTTTGGTGTAATATCGGCACTAAAAAAAGATTCCTGGTTAGATAGGACATTGTTGTTTATCTCTGTTTTGGGGATGTCAGTACCCTCTTTTTATTCTGCTATTATATTTTCGTGGTTCTTTGGATATGTGATTTCTGATTTTACAGGGTTGAACCCTACCGGTTCTCTCTTTGAATTTGATGATTTAGGAGATAATGAAATGATTCGTTTAGATCATTTGATTTTACCTGCATTAACATTAGGAATAAGACCCATTTCAGCCATCATGCAGTTAACAAGAAGTTCTATGCTGGATGTAATGTCGCAGGACTACATTAGAACAGCAAGTGCTAAAGGATTAAAGTTTAAAACGGTTGTTATAAAACACGCACTTAAAAATGCGCTTAACCCTGTAGTTACAGCTATTTCTGGAATGTTTGCCAGTTTGCTGGCAGGAGCTCTATTTGTAGAGTGGATATTTGGATGGAAAGGAATAGGTTGGGTACTATTTGATGCGTTGACTAAATTTGATTTACCAATAGTAATGGGCGGGGTATTGTTAACAGCAACAATCTTCGTAGTAATAAACATATTGGTAGACATCACCTACGGAATGCTCGATCCAAGAGTAAGAGTTAAATAGATTTACAATGAGAAGACAGATAGTTGCTGGCAACTGGAAAATGAATAAAACTCATGATGAGGCCATTGAATTAATTGAAAACATTCTTAATGCTACTTATGATGATTCAGTTCAATTAATCGCAATTCCTCCATCGGTTTACGCCTCAGAGATTGTAGGGAAAGTAGTCGGAAGTAAGATGGGTGTTGGTGTTCAAAATTCTTCTCAACATGCTGCTGGAGCCTACACAGGAGAACTTTCATCTGCTATGGTAAAATCAATAGGTGTAGAATATGTACTTGTTGGTCATTCTGAAAGAAGGGAGTATTTTAACGAACAGAATTCAGTGCTGGCAAAGAAGATTGACCAATTGCTTGCGAATGATTTAACCCCGATCTATTGCTGTGGGGAAGTGTTGGAGGAAAGAGAGGCCGAAAATCATTTCAATATCATTAAAAATCAGATAGAGGAGGGATTATTTCATTTAACCGAAGATCAACTTCAAAACTGTATTGTTGCTTATGAGCCGGTTTGGGCAATAGGAACTGGGGTTACCGCAAGTTCTGATCAAGCACAAGAAATGCATCATTTTATTAGAAGTTTATTGATAGAAAAATATGGATTGGACGTAGCAAACACCATTTCTATTCTTTATGGAGGGAGTTGTAAACCAAGCAATGCCAAGGAATTGTTTGCCAATCCCGATGTTGATGGTGGGCTAATAGGAGGGGCATCTTTGAACGCTTCAGATTTTGTTGCTATAGCTAATTCATTTAGCTAATCTATTTTTATGGATTTTTATCCATAAAACATCTTAATAACAACTTTATTTATTAGATAACAATTTGCGAACGATTTCGTTTAAGGTTGTAGGGGGATTATTTTGTTTGATTTATAATAGATTTAATTATGGATTTACGATATTTGTTAGTTAACTCAAGGTGTTAGTGGGAAAAAGATTCACATATCGATTAGTTGGTTTTGTCATTGTAGGTTTATTGATGTTACAATCACAAACGTCTGTTGCTCAATGGACGTTAGATGTTATGGGAAGTGTGAAGAAGGAAGAGACCAAGAAACGAATGGAAGGAGCCACCATTACCATTAAAAGAAATGGAACCGTATGGAAAACATTAACCTCTCCTGCCAATGGTAAATTTGAAGCCCAATTGCTTCCTGATGCCGTTTATGTTATTGAATTCTCTAAACCAGGGCATGTTACCAAACGTATGGAACTATCCACCAGAAATGTTCCACCCGATGACGCAAAATATGGATTTGATTTTCCGATGGAAATGAATCTATTTGAAGAAATGGATGGATTGGATGTTTCAATTTTAAATCAACCCATTGCCAAAGTTGCTTTTAATCCAGCAACGGGTTATATGGATTATGATCCTGATTATACCAAATCGATTAAAAAAGAATTAGATCGATTAAAAAAGGAGCTTGCAGAAAGGCTAAAGGCTGAGGAAGAAAACAGAAAAGCCAATCAAAAAGATTATGATGCTGCAATTGCCTCAGCAGATAAAGCATACAATTCGGGAAAATGGGCGGAAGCAAAGCCTTTTTATGAAAAAGCACTGAGTATTTTCCCTAAGGAAACATACCCTGATTTTCAATTGGCTGATATATCGGATAAATTAGCGGGGTTAGAAGCAGCAAACAAAAAATACAATTCGGCAATAGAAAGAGGAGATAAGGCATTTGCAGCAAAGGAATGGGCTAAGGCAAAAACTGAATATAAAAATGCAACCGCGCTAAAAGAAAAAGAACAATACCCTAAAGATAAAATCAAGGAGATTGACACCATTGTTGCCAATGAGAAGAAGGTTTCAAAAGATTACAATGAGGCAATAGCACTGGCAGATCAATATTTGACTAATAAAGAATACGATAAGGCAAAGATCAACTATGAGAAAGCTTCTGGGCTTAAATCTTACGAAGAATACCCAAAGAATAAACTCAAAGAAATAGACGAATTATTAGCTGATTTGGCTAAAAAGGAAAAAGATTATAACGATGCGATTGCTCAGGCTGATAGTGAATTCAATTCGGAAGATTATAAGAAATCAATTGAAACTTATAACAAAGCATTAGGTTTTAAACCGGATGAAACTTATCCAAAAGGAAAAATTGATGAGGCAACAAGACTTATTGCCGAGATGAAACAAATCCAAGAAAATTACGATAAGTTTATTGCTGATGGTGATGCTGCCTTTGGGAGTAAAGACTATAACACAGCCAAAGGTAAGTTTGAGGAGGCCTCTAAACTAAAAGCCAAGGAACAATACCCGAAGGATAAATTAACTGAAATAGAGGCTTTACTTAGCGCTGCGGCTAAATTGGATGCAGATTATGCCAATGCAATAAAAAAAGGAGATGTAGCTTTAGGGTCAAAAGATTATGAAGAAGCTAAAACCGCTTATGAAACTGCAGCAACATTAAAGGAGAACGAACAATACCCAAAAGACAAGCTAAAAGAGATAGAAGGCTTTTTGGCTGAATTGGCCAAACAAAAAGAAATAGATGAAGCTTATCAACAATTAATAACTGATGGAGATAAGTTGTTGGGAGATAAGGACTATGATAAAGCCAAGGGGAAATATGCTGAAGCACTATTAATTAAAAAAGATGAAAAGTACCCACAAGATAAAATTGCAGAAATAGATGGATTATTAGCTCAATTAGCGAAAGTAGAAGCTGAAAAAGCTGCTCGAGAGAAAGAATACCAACAGCTTATAACGGATGCCGATAAATTATTAGGAAGCAAGAGTTATGATGAAGCTAAAGGGAAGTATGCCGCGGCTTTAGCCATTAAGAAAGAAGAACAATACCCAAAGGATAAAATTTCTGAAATAGATGGGTTATTGGCCGAGTTAGCGAAAGAAGAAGCTGATAAAGCTGCTCAAGAAAAAAAGTATCAGCAGTTAATAGCGGATGGAGATCAATTATTAGGAGGGAAGAGTTATGAAGATGCAAAGGGAAAATTTACTGAAGCATTAACAATTAAAAAAGACGAACAATATCCAAAAGATAAAATTTCTGAAATAGATGGTTTGCTGGCTAAGTTAGCAGAGCAAGAAGCTGAAAAATTAGCGAAAGAAAAAGCCGCTGCTGAGCTGCAAGCAAAATACGATGCGTTGATTGTTGCAGCGGATAAAAGTTTTGGAGATAAAAGTTATGAGCCAGCTAAAGCAAAATACACAGAGGCACTTGAATTAAAGAAAGAGGAACAATATCCAAAAGATAAGCTTAAAGAAATAGAAGATGCATTAGCTGAAATAGCAAGAAAAAAAGCTGAAGAAGAAGCTGCAAAGTTAGCTGAAGGGGAAAGGGATGCGAAATATCAGGAGGCCATTACATTGGCTGATAATGCAATGAATTTTGAAAATTATGACCAAGCTAAAATAAAATACAGCGAAGCATTGGGTATCAAGCCAGCAGAACAGTACCCAAAAGATAAATTAAAAGAAATTGACGCTGCATTAGCTGCCATAGCTAAAAAGTTAGCAGAAGATCAACTTGCAGCCGAATCTGAAAAGAAAAAGAGAGAATATTTTGATGCTTTGGTAGCTGAAGCAGATGGGGAGTTAATTGGCAAGAATTACAAGGAAGCGGAAGGAAAATACAATCAGGCACTTGGAGTAATTCCTGGAGAAAAATATCCACAAGACAAACTTCAAGAGATAAAAGATATTTTAGCTAAAATTGAAGCGGATAAGGCAAATGCAGCTATGGCTAAGGAAGAATTAGAGAAGAAGTACAATGATTTGATTACCCAGGCAGATCAATCATTTGGCACAAAAAAATATGCAGATGCTAAGGGTAAGTATAAGTCGGCTCTCTTATTAAAAAGTGAAGAGTTTTACCCTAAAGATCAGATAAAAGAAATTGATAGATTATTGGCTGAAATTGCAGCGAAAGAGGCTGAGATAACATTGACGAACAATGCTTTAAAGCAAAAGCAAGAACAATACAATGCTTTTGTAAAGAAAGCTGATGCTGAATTGTCAGGAAAAAGATATTCAAAGGCAATTTCTAACTATGAACAGGCCTTAGGTATAATGCCTGATAAAACTTATCCTAAAGAGAAGATTGATGAGATAAATAAGATATTAGCTGGAATCGCTGAAGAAGATAAAAACAATAAAGATGCTGCTTTGGCTGAAAAGGAAAAAAGAGCTGAATACGACAAGCTTATTTATGATGCTGACAGGGCAAGGAAGAGAAAAGAATATACCAAGGCTCAGGTGGGGTATAAAGAGGCCTTAAACCTTTATGCCAATGAAAAATACCCTAAAGGTAAACTGGAAGAAATATTGGCGCTTTTAGCTGAGCAAAACAAACCTAAGGAGGTGGTTGTTTCAAACAATACCTATGGTGGAAATAGAGCTAAAATTAGTGACGATAAAGAAAAAGAGATTGAAGCTAGAATGGCAGCAATGCGTAATAAATCTATCATAGAAAAAGACAAAGAACTCCAAGGTGATAAGGAAGCTTATAATGAACAAGAGGAGATAAGAATTTCTGCTGGGATATCAAGAACAGATGAAGCTGATGAGCAAATTGATAAATACACAGAAGATTTTATCGAACAAACAGACCGTGGTAATAAATACCATTTAGAAAATAGTGAGACGTTGTTAGCTACAACTAACTTATTAGAAAAAGCTGAAAAGAATAGAATTAAAGATGCGGATAAAAGAAGAGAAGAGTCAGATGCCGATTTAGCCAATTACACTAAAGATCAAATCGCGTTTAAAAAAGAACAAGATGAGTTGAATAAAGATAAGATGGAAGTTCATAATGTATATGTTGACAATGTTACAGAGGCAAAATTGACGATGATAGATCGAGGTGATAAAATGAGAGACGAGAATAGAAAAGATTTAGAATCATTAGTTTCTGAAACAGAAAAAAATAAAGCAAGAAATAAAAAGAGAAGAGAAGATATGGAGGTAGATGTTCGTGAATATAAAGATGAATTGGCTAAAGGGGAGGAAATTCTAATTTCAGCATCAATAGATAGAACAAGCAAAAATGGAGAAGAGATTAAGGACCTTGCTGATGAGATGACAAAACAACAAGTAGAAAAAACAAATTACTATAAATTGAATGTTGATGAGTTGGTGAAGTTTAAAGCTAAAATAGACGATTTAGAAAATGGACGGATAGAAAAAGCAGAAAAGGATAGAGAGGCATACAAAAAAGTATTGACCAAAATAGAAAGCGATTATGTTAAAAACACAAAACGTCAGGAAGATAGGTATTATGATGATATTCAATATGTAGATGAGTATAAAGAATCAATTTTGAAATATGAGTTAGCGCATCAAAAACAAGCCGATAATAAAAGAATAAAATCCAACAAGAAAATAGTTGATGCAATAGGGACGTTAGGTGTAACAAGCCAATCACAAGAAAAAAGATATGAAGAGTTTCAGGTGAAATTGAATGAGCAAAAAAAGAATAACAATGATTTCATGTCTGATTTACAGACAATGGAGAAAGAAAGAATGTTGTTGGCTGATGCTGGGTTAAATGATTTCTATATTGGTGAAAAACGGTTAAGTGAAGATAGTGAGTTGGCAAAAAAATACCCGCAGGGAATTACTGAGGAAACAACAGAAGCTGGGAATTCAATTACCATTAAAAGAACGAAAGTAACAGGTAGTCATGCAGATGTTTATGAAAGAGTATTTTATACATGGGGAGGGACTTTCTTCTATAAAAATGGAATTAACATTACACAATCTCTTTGGGACAAAGAGTCAATCGATTAAAACAATAACAATGAAAAAAATAACCCTTTTCTTATTCTTAATTGCCATAGTGTTTTCGGCAAACTCACAAAATAAAACAGAATTTACGCTGAGCCTTAAAGACGGAAGTGTAGTTACTGGAACAACAAAAATTACGAAAATATCCTTAGTAACTGACTATGGTAAACTTGAAATTCCTATCAAAAATGTGACTTCGATTGAGTTGGGGTTGCATGCTGATTATGCACAAAAAAGTAATGTAAAGAATTTGGTTAATCAGCTTTCTAACTCAAATACTGAAATGAGGGAAAAAGCATATAAAGCAATTACAGAGTTAAATGCTTCAGCTATTCCTGTTATAGAGGAGGTGATGTTTTCATCAGAGTACAACCCTGGAGAGTTTAGCGATTATTCATTGTCTACAGCTGTTAATGAGTTAAAAGCTACACATAACGTTTCTGATAATTACAAGAACAAAGATGTCGTTTCTATAGATTATGCTTATAACATGGGGGGGAGATATGATTTTAAAAATGTTGAATTGAAGACAGAATATGGAACTTTAACGGTGCCACGAATAAAAATAGAGAAGATTGACGTGATGTTTTATGATGCTTCAGAAGGAGGTATGAAAACATTTAAACTTTTTGCTACTACTCATATTAGTGGTAACAATAATGGTGGTTGGTTAAAGACAGGAATAATGGTTAAGAAAGGGCAGAGTATGGATATTATAGCCAGCGGAGAAGTAGCCTTTGCAAGCCTTTCGGGGAATAAATACAAACCAGATGGGTCTTATAAAGGAGCTACAAGTGATAAGTTTACACCAAATGCTTCCAATTCTACATATCCAGTTTATGGCAATTGTGTTTTTAAAATAGGAGATAACGGAACCTCTAAAAGTGCAGGAGCGAAATATAAAGGTAAGGCAGATGCAAGTGGTATGCTGTACCTATCGATTTACGAGACGGTATACAATGCTTCTAATACTGGATATTATATCGTAAAGCTAAAGGTAAGGTAGTTGATAAAAAGAATTAAGTATATCCCATTATTTCTGTTTACAAGCATTATAGCATCTTGTCAAACAAACAATCAAGACGTAGGAGTTTCTCATAAAACAATACAAGAAGATAGTTTAACTGTTCAGGAACTTGTTGTTTCATCTCATGATGATACAGTGAGTTATAATTATTCTTGGCAAACTTCATACGATTATAAAAAATCATTGATTAACACCATTGAATTACCAGAAGGGTATAAGAGGGTAGCGGCCAATAAAAACTCATTTGCAAGCTGGTTACAACATTTACCCATTAGCACGGATAACACGGTCTATTTATACAATGGAGAAAAAAAATACAATCAAAATGCTCAGTTTAAGGTGTTAGACATAGATGTTGGTAATAAAGATTTACAACAATGTGCTGATGCTGTGATGCGCTTAAGAGCTGAGTACTTATACGCTACTAATCAATACAATGAAATTCATTTTAAATATACCAATGGTGTAAACATTCCCTTCTCCAAGTGGAGTAGAGGCTATTACCCAAGCTTAAAAGGAAATAAAGTAGTTTGGGTTAACTCTTCAAACAATGCATCCTACAAGAGCTTTAAAAAATACATGACCAATATTTTCATGTATGCAGGAACAGCTTCTTTGGAAAAAGAAATGAAAAGTATACCGCTTTCAGACATCCAAGCCGGTGATGTGCTAATAAAAGGAGGGTTTCCTGGTCATGCTGTTACAGTTTTGGATGTTGTTGTAAATGAAAAAACGAACGATAAGGCTTTTCTAATAGCTCAAAGCTATATGCCGGCCCAAAGCATCCACATCCTTAAAAACCCTAATGATAATAACTCACCTTGGTACAGCGTTAGTGAGCTGAAACAGGTAATTGAAACTCCTGAATGGACTTTTTACCCCGATCAACTAAAACGTTATGTTGAATGAGAAAGCTATTTTATTGCATTTTTGTACCTCTTCTTTTTGCATGCCAGTCTGATACAAAAGAAACTAATTCAGCCGAAAACACTATTCAAACATCTAAAAAGAATGAAATTAAGTATGCGAAGGGTTTTACCATAACACAATTTCAGAATTACAAACTTCTTACATTAAAGAATGCTTGGGTTGGCGACAATACGTCTTTTAAGTATGTTTTGTACAACGATGACAAACCTAAAGGGATAGATGATGCTATTTTTATAAAAACACCTATAAAAAGCATTGCCTGTATGAGTTTGACCCATGTTGCTTTTATTGAAAAAATAGGAAAAGAAAACTCTATTATAGCTTTATCAGGTTGTGATTATGTGAGTAGTCCCAAAGTCAACCATCGCATAACCACCAATTTAATTAAAGAAATAGGCCAAGGACAAAGCATTAATTATGAAATGTTATTGGAGCAAGCTCCGGATTTTATAATGGGTTTTGGGATTGATGCTTCATCGAACAGTTATATTAATAAATTAAATTCTTTGGGATTGAGTGTTGTTTTAAATGCGGAATACATGGAAACTCACCCCTTAGGAAAAGCTGAATGGATTAAGTTTGTAGCAGCTTTTTATGGAGAAGATGAGCAAGCTTCAATTATTTTTAATGAAATTGAAAAGGAGTATTTAGGGTTATTAGAGTTAACTCAGGACCTTGATGAAAAACCGACTGTCTTTGCTGGAATGCCATGGGATGGAGCATGGTATGTTCCAGGAGCAAAATCATTTCAAGTACAATTGTTTAAAGATGCTGGAGCACGGTATTTATGGATGGATAACGATGAAAAATCAAGTTTAGTAAAGTCAAAGGAAATTATTATTGACGAAGCGTACGATGCTGATTTTTGGTTAAATCAAAATAGCTATAGAGACATTGCTTCAATTGTAGGTTTTGATGAGAAATTTAAAGGGTTTAAATCGGTAAAACTAAAACAGTTGTATAATAATGACAAACGATTAAATACAACTGCTGGGAATGATTATTGGGAATCGGGCGTAGCAAATCCTCATATTGTATTAAAAGATTTAATAGAGGTGTTTCATCCCAACTTAATAGACCATCAACTTTATTATTACCGGAAATTAGAATAAAAAAAGAGGCTCAAGTTATTGAGCCTCTTTTTTTTATCTTTTATATTGAATCTTGATTACTGTGGAACTTCAACGTTAGCTGAAATGTTCAATTGAGTTGTAATTGGATTCGTGTTAGCAGTAATCGTTACCGTTTTTGTTTGAGCTCCTTGTTGTTTTCCAGGACTGTAAACTACTTCAATTTCTCCAGCTTCACCTGGTTTAATAGGTTCTTTAGGGAATTTAGGAACTGTACACCCACAACTTCCTACAGCACTTTCAATGATTAATGGTTCAGCACCAGTGTTGGTGAATTTAAATATTTTAGTGTTTTTGGTATCTTGGTTTATAGTCCCATAATTGTGAGACATCTCTGCAAATTTAACATTTGTTTTTGCTCTGGTCTCCGAAAGTTTTGGAGCAGGAGGAGTAGCTTCTGCAGGTTGCGCGTTAGTAGGTAATGAATTCTGGTTAGTGATAGGATTGATAATGTTGCCAGGAGAAGCATTTGCAGCTATATTACTTTGAGGAGCAACATTATTTTCTGTAGCACTCACTCTTTGTGGGCTATCATCCATAAAAAAAGTATTGATAACTAATGTTAACGCTATAACTCCAATTAATCCTAATTTAATATTCTCTTTCATTCTTATTTGATTTTAAAATTTAAAGTAAAATTACAAATCTTATTTATAAACTAATTTTTCTTTTTTAAAAGTATTGCTATTTATTTCCTCTATGGCTTTTAAATAGGAATCGTTCAAGTCATTAGCTATTTGAAAATAAGCTGAAGTATCCCATAAATTTCTGGCAATTAATGCTTTTAGTCGAATTAAGATAAGTTGTTTTGAAGTAGTGATTTGTTCATCATCTTTTTCGACATCATTCTTAGCTGCATACTCAATGAAATCAGCTAAAACCTCTTGTTCTGCATCAAATGATTCTTTAAAGCTTGGAACATCGTTGTATTTCGCTTTTAAGTCTTTTCTATGCGCATCCATATAGATTAATGTAAATTCGTTTAGTAAGCCCTTACGATTTACTTTTCCAAAATAATCAGAGGACATAGTAGTATCTATTGGCACAAAAACATCAGGCATAATTCCACCACCACCATAAACAGTACGTTTACTATTTAAAGTTTCAAACTGAAGAGAATCCGGCAAGGCAATACTATCCTCATTCATGTATTCACCATTTTCAAATCTTCGAGAGAACTCTTTGTAATATTCTTCCTTTCCCTTATCGTATGCTCTTTGGATGCATCTACCTGATGGAGTATGATACCTGGCAACAGTTAATCTGATGGCAGATCCATCAGGCAATGAAAATGGTTTTTGAACCAACCCTTTTCCGAAAGACCTTCTTCCAATAACTAATCCTCTATCATAATCTTGTATTGCCCCACTAACAATTTCAGAAGCAGAGGCAGAACCTTCATCAATAAGGACAACTAATTTCCCTTTTTCAAAACCGCCTTTGGTTGTGGTGTAATATTCTTGCTTTGGATTTTTATTTCCTTCAGTATAAACAATCAATTTTTTATCGTCCAATACTTCATCAGCCAATTGAATGGCAGTTTTTAAATATCCACCACCATTTCCTCTGAGGTCAATAATAAGATGTTTCATGTTTTGTGCTTGAAGCCTACCTAAACCTTCTCTAAACTCAGTAATGGTGTTTTTAGCAAATCGATTTACTTTTATGTAACCAATATCTGGTGTAGCCATATAGCTAGCATCAACACTAAAAATAGGGATTTTATCTCTTGTAATGGTGAAGCTTAATACTTCTTTAATGCTTCTACGCTTAATACCGACTTTTACTTTTGTTCCTTTTTTTCCACGTAGCTTTTTTTGAACATCACTGTTTTGTAATCCAATTCCTGCAATGTTTTTCCCATCAACTGCAACAATTTTGTCTCCAGCTCTTAAGCCTACTTTTTCTGATGGACCTCCTGAAATAGGGGAAACAACCATTAACGTGTCATGTAAAATATTAAACTGAATTCCTATTCCCTCGAAATTCCCTACCAAAGGTTCATTCATTTTTTTTAACTCCTCTCTTGGAATATATACTGAATGAGGATCTAATTCCTTTAAGACAGCCACAATAGCATTCTCAACTAATTCATTATCATCAGTTGAATCTACATAAGCGTAGTTTACATATTGCAGTAGGGCATCAAACTTTTTACTCGCATCGCTTTGTACATATTGCGAAAAACCAACCTGGCTAATTAAAATAAGTAATAGTGCTAATGTCTTCTTAAGTTCTCTCATTGTATATCGTTTATTTAACAAATCTAATTAAAAAATAGATTGAATTTAATTCAAAAGTGATGAATGGTTAACACCCTTTAGATGCTGTATAAAATCGTATTCCATATTTTTTTGGCACAACTTTTGGAAAATTGATTATAATATTAACCAATCAGGAGGATGAATTATGAAAAAATTAAGTTTATTAGTATCAATACTATTTTTTGGGTTAATAGCTACAGCGCATGTTAACCACGGAAAATCGGAATTAAACCTGAAACTTTGGAATAACTCTTATTTTAAAGTAAGGATAGACAACCATTCGTATGGTAAAACAACAAGTTTACAATTGGGTAACCTTTCACCAGGATTGCATCGGGTAAAAATTACCAAACACAAAAAAGGACACCATCATTCTGGTTTTGTGCAGGTGCTTTACAATGGAACAATTAAAATCCCTAAGAACTCTAAGGTGCTCGCAATGGTTACTCCTCATAGAGGACTAAAATTAAAAGTAGTAAAAAAGCAACATGGACACCATAATCCACACGGTGGTAACCATCCATGTAATCACTATGGCGAATGTAACTCATCTTGTGATGATGATGGAAGTGGCTATGGAAATGGAGGCTATGGGCATGATGATTATGGCAATGGTGGTTATAATTATGAGATGAATCAAGTTAGTTTTAACCAACTGTTACAAACTGTTTCAAATGAAACGTTTGATAGTGATCGACTTGATGTAATCAAGATCGCATTGATGTACAACGATTTAAATACAAGTCAGGTAGCGATTTTAATGAGTCAATTTACTTTCGATTCTGATAAATTGACTTTTGCAAAGTTGGCATACCCAAAAACGGTAGATAAAGAAAACTATTATTTAGTAAGTAATGGGTTCACATTTTCGAGGTCAAAGAACAAGTTACTTAATTACATAGAGAATTATCATTCTTAAATAGATTAGAGATTCTAATGCTAATAAAGCCTTCTGGATTATTCTGGGAGGCTTTTTTCTATGAATTAGTTTAACTTCCAGCCATAGGAGATCCGAAAATACCAACAGCTAATTCCATCCATACTAAGATAAATAAAAACAAAATAGCTAAAACAGCAATTATGCGGGTGTTAGGTTGTCTTACCTTTCTTATAATAAATCCAATTCCAAAGCCTAAACTAAGAAGAATAGCACCGGCAGCAATAAAATCGATTATATCCCACTTTACTTCGGGTGTAAATTGCATTGCAATAAGAGGAATCAGAAGTAATAAAGATGTTGAGCAAACTATAATAAGCAGTCTTTTATATTTAGCATGTATCATAATCTATTTATTTTACTTTAAAACGATTACAGCAATGGAATAGTTGGTTTTAAAGTTCAACTATTCATCAATGAGAAAATATCAGGCATAAAAAAAGGAGTCTCAAGTGAGACTCCTTTTTTATAAGAAGAATATTCTTAGTTTACTCTTGCTAAAGCTTCAACTTTAGCTTTAAGTTCAGCAGCTCTTTTTACATCCGCAGGTAAACCTTTAGACAAACCACCCATTGCGCTAGTCGCAGTTTTAACAGCTTTAGCACATTTCATTGCTTTCATTCCGCAATCAGCAGTTGCTTTACTTGCAGCTTCAGCTTTTCCAGTAGTAGCTTCTACATCAGTACCTAATTTAGTGTACCCAGCTTCTAATGCTTCAGCTCTTTTCATCATTGCTGTTGCATCTTCCTCAGAAGTTGAAGCTAAACCTGCAGCTTTAACATCTTCTTCTAATTTAGTCAAATCAGCACTTAATGCTTTTTTTGTATCAAGGTGACCAAAAGATTCTGTTACGTAACCATCAACAGTTGCGTTCCCCATTTCACCTGGGTGCTTAATTTCTTTAGCTTGTTTGTCTTTTCCTTTTTTTCCTTTTTGTGCATAAGATACTGCACTAATCATTAAGATACTTAATGTAAATAATAATACTTTTTTCATGTTTTTTATGTTTAGTTATTAATAATATTTTGAGTAAATATAACTATAAAAGTTCGAGATTTTAAAAATAGTAAAATTTTGCCAAATTTTAACACAATTTTAACAAGTAACTGGTCTAAAATTCAAGATTTAAGGCATCTATGGCAGCACGAAGGGAGATGAGGAGGTTTACTTTTTCAGTTTGTTCGCACTCAATGGCTTCATCTAAATCAAATTTGAGGTCTTCAATTTCGGTTTCCTGAAAGGTAGCCTCATAATTATCAATAACACTTAGAACTTCAACCCCTACCATATAATCTCCTTTTATGGCTTCCTTTATAAAGACAGAGATGTATTCACTACTGTCTAAAGATGATTGCCAAAAGATAGAGATTAACGTAGGCTTTTCTTTAATGAAGCGATCATCTTTAATGGCTAAAATTAATTCTTCAACAACGGACTGGTCTTTTAAATCAAATAGAAGATTGATGATCTCGTTTTTAACCTCTTCATTATCCGTAACATGTAAAGTGTTAATTAACGGGAGAATAGCTTCCTTTTTTCCATGTTTCCTTAATTGCTTGAGAGCAGTAAAGACTTTCTTACTTTCAGAAGAAGCAAGATCCTTAATGATGTTGTTTAATCGGTTGTTTTTTTTTGAATCAGCCATAACCTATAAAAGAAAAGCTCATCTGCCAACTGGTAAATGAGCTTTAAGCTATAATGTGTTTTTATTTTAATAATAGATTAATCTTCTAACCTTTGCAATGTATTTAGCTAATCTTATAACCTGCTTGGTATACCCAAATTCGTTGTCATACCATACATAAAGTACAATGTTTTTCTTATCATTAGAAACAATTGTAGCGTTACTGTCAAAAACAGAACAACATATATTTCCAATGATATCATTTGATACCAACTCAGGATCAATTTCATATTTAATTTGATTCACTAAATCTCCAGACAATGCAGCCTTTCTAACAATCTCATTAATGTTGTCAACTGAAGTTTCTTTAGCAACATTCAAATTTAAAATGGCTAAAGAACCATTTGGAGTAGGAACCCTAACAGCATTTGCAGTTAATTTATCTTTTAGACTTGGAATAACCTTAGTAACTGCATTTCCTGCGCCAGTAGATGTGATTACCATGTTAATGGCAGCAGATCTTCCTCTTCGAGGTTTCTTATGCATGTTGTCTAGGAGGTTCTGGTCATTAGTGTATGCATGAACAGTTTCTATATGTCCTTTAATCACTCCCAATGAATTTTCTATGGTATATAAGATTGGTGCTATAGCATTGGTAGTACATGATGCAGCAGAGTAGATGTCTTCACTATCTAAATCAAGTTGATCTTCATTTATTCCGTAAACAATATTTGGAATCTCTTTACCAGGAGCAGTTAACAATACTTTGCTAACTCCTGTTGATTTTAAATGCCTGCTTAATGCTTCTCTATTGCTAAATACACCAGTATTATCTATAACCAAAGCATCATTAATCCCATATTCTGTATAATCAATATCTTCTGGGTTTTTTGCCTCAATCATTTTAACGATTTGACCATTAATGATTAGTGTACTATTTTCGTAATCCTCTTCAACAGTACCTTGAAATTCATTGTGGACAGAATCATTTCTAAGCAAGGCAGCTCTTTTTGTTATAGCATCCTTATTAACTGTTCTTGTAACAATTGCTCTTAATCGCAGTTGTTGCCCTTTTCCAGCTTGTTTAATTAGTTCTCTTGCAGCCAACCTTCCAATTCTACCAAAACCATATAAAACCACATCTTTAGGCGTGATGTTATGATCATCAGTGTTCTCAAATCCAGCCAACTTATTCGATAAGAATTCAGCAGGACTACTAAAGTTGTTTTTTTCTGTACTCCATTCACTTGCTAATTTTCCAATATCTAATTTTGAAGGAGCTAAATTTAAATTAATTAGCTCTCTGGCTAAAGCTGAAGTATCATGAATGCCAACAGGATTAAAAGCTATTGATTTCGCTTTTTTATGCAAGTTTAAAACCTCAGAAGTACTTTTGTTAACCAAAGGGTTTCTAAATAAAATTAATTCAATTGATTTCTCATACATCAGATGACCTATCGAGCTTATTAGATCTACAGCAGCTCTTTCGTCACTTACGTACTCATTTAATTTTTCTTCGTAAGCGGTTCTTTTGTTTTCTAACACTTCCATTTATTTTTATTAACCTAAATATGATTTTAATAATTTACTTCTTGAAGTATGTCTTAATCTTCTAATTCCTTTTTCTTTAATTTGTCTAACACGTTCTCTTGTTAGCCCAAATTTTTCGCCAATTTCTTCTAATGAAAGTGGGTGTGGGATTCCAATTCCAAAAAACAACATAATAACGTCTTTTTCTCTATCGGTTAATGTTGATAATGAACGCTTTATTTCTTTCTGTAAAGACTCATTCATTAAGCTTACATCGGTCTTTGGAGAGTTTCCATTAGATAGAACGTCCAATAATGTTCCATCTTCACCATCCTTAAAAGGAGCGTCCATAGAAACATGTCTGCCAGATATTTTCTGAGATTCTGTTACTTTATCTTCCTCTATTTCTAAACATTCAGCAATTTCTTCAGGAGATGGTTCACGTTCAAATTCTTGTTCTAATTTAGAAAAGGTTTTGTTTATCCTGTTCAATGAACCAACTTGGTTCAATGGTAAACGCACAATTCTCGCTTGTTCAGCAATCGCTTGTAATATTGATTGACGAATCCACCAAACAGCATAAGATATAAATTTAAAGCCTCTGGTCTCATCAAATCTTTGAGCAGCTTTAATTAGTCCTAAGTTACCTTCGTTAATTAAATCGGGTAGGGTAAGTCCTTGGTTTTGATACTGCTTTGATACGGAAACAACAAAACGTAAATTCGCTTTTACTAATTTTTCGAGTGCAACTTGGTCGCCTTGTTTTATTTTTTGAGCTAATTCTACTTCATCCTCAGCAGTAATCAAATCTTCTCTGCCTATTTCTTGTAAATACTTGTCTAAAGATGCACTATCACGGTTCGTAATAGATTTGGTAATTTTTAGTTGCCTCATACCTTTTGTTTAAGTTTAATTTGATAGGACTACAAATTTACCCATCTTTTCCATTTAAATCAATAGTTACATCACATAAAAGAAAACTAAATTTTTATCGATTAATTTTTATAATTAATCTAATCAATATAACCACTCATGCACATTATTAACTAAAAAAGCCCCGAAATATTTCGAGGCTTTTTAGATTACAACTTAACAATGTAATTATTTTTTAATAATCTTTTTTTCTTTAATTCTAGCAGATTTACCAGTTCTTTCTCTTAGGTAAAAAATTCTTGCCCTTTTAACATCACCATGCTTGTTAACTTCTATTTTTTCAATAAAAGGAGAAGCTAAAGGAAAGATTCTTTCAACTCCAACTCCACCAGACATTTTTCTAATGGTAAAAGTTTCGTTAGCTCCAGAATTTCTTCTTTGCAAAACAGTTCCTTGAAAATGCTGAGTTCTTTCTTTGTTCCCTTCTTTAATTTTATAATATACCGTAATAGTGTCTCCAGATCTAAATGAAGGTAATTCACTAACCGGTGATAAGTCGTTTTCTACAAATTTAATCGCGTCCATAATTCCTAATTTATTTTTCCCCTTAAGAGGCTGCAAATTTAGATATTAATAATTAGTTATCAAACAAATGATAAAATATTATTCCATTTTCTTTTTTTCAATTTCAAGGAGTTGCATTTGGTAAGTTTCATGGTAGCTACCTTTGGCTTCTATTAGACTTTCATGAGTTCCTTGTTCGATGATTTTACCTTCTTCCATCACTAAAATGGTGTCAGCATTTTTAACAGATGAAACTCTATGACTGATAATAATAGATGTCTTATCTTTCATTATTCTGTGCAGGTTAGTCAAAATAACATCTTCAGTCTCCGTATCTACTGCAGAGAGGCAATCATCAAAGATTAAAATTTTAGGTTCTTTAATAATAGCACGAGCTATAGAAACCCGTTGTTTTTGACCTCCAGAAAGTGTTACGCCTCGTTCACCTATTCTGGTTTGAAATCCTTTTGGTAATTCGATAATACTGCTGTATATGGCAGCATCCTTGGCTGCTTTTTCTATTACGGATTTATCAGGAAGTTCATTTTTGTAACCAAAAGCAATATTGTTTTCTATGGTATCAGAAAATAGAAAAACGTCCTGAGGAACCAAGCCTGTGTTTTCTCTTAATTTATTGAGGTTAATAGTTTTAAGGCTTTTACCGTCTATCAAAATTTCTCCACTATCAACATCGTAATTCCTGAGTAATAAATTAATGATCGATGACTTTCCCGCACCTGTTCGTCCAATAATGGCTAACGTTTTTCCCTTAGTTACTTCAAAAGAAATATTTTTTAATGCTTTGATTCCAGATTCAGGATAAGTGAAAGAAACATTCTTAAAATCAATTTTTCCTACTAAGGTTAATTCTTCAGTAGAAGTATTTTTTACTTTTGGTTGAGTGGCTAAAAATTCGTTAATCCTTGTTTGAGATGCTGCTGCGCGTTGAATGATTGAGGTAACCCATCCAATAGCAGTAACTGGCCATGTAAGCATATTAATGTATATGACAAACTTTAGGATGTCTCCTTTTGTAAGTTTTTCGGCTGCAGGAATTAATGGGTTCAATGAGTCAGAAATGTATTCGCTGCCCCCAATGTAGATGGTAAAAATGGTGCTTAACCCTATTAAAAGCATCATTACTGGAAAGAAGAAAGAATGAGTTCTAACCAGGTTCATGGAGTGTGTTCGATAGCTCTCATTTTCTGTATTTAATTTTGAGGAAAAGTATTTTTCTTTAGCGTAAGTTTTTAATATCCGTATTCCAGAGTAGGTTTCCTGAGACAATGTGGTGATATCAGATAGTTTCGATTGTACTTTTTCACTTTGTTTGTTAATGACGTTACTTACTAAATATATGATGACCGATAATACAGGTAATGGCGTTAATGAATAAATTGAAAGTCTAACGTTAATAGAAAACATTACCGGAACAACTAATATGAATAATGAGAAAAGCCCAAGAGAATACATAATGGCTGGCCCAAGGTACATTCTTACTTTTACTACATCTTCACTTATTCGATTCATAATGTCGCCAGTATTATTTTCTTTATAGAAAGTAGCATCTAACTTTTGATAGTGATTGAATATTTCATTCTTTAGATCAAATTCGATTAACCTCGACATTATGATTATTGTTTGTCTTTGAAAGAATGTAAAGATTCCTTTAAAAAGAGCTAAAAGCAGAACTACAACACTGAAAATGAGTATGGTCACTCCAAACGATTTTCCTTCAAAAAGAACGAGTAAATAAGGGCCAATAAATGAGTCACTGCTGTAATTGGAGTTGTTTAGTTGAGCATCAGCTAAGTTAAAAGCATCTCCTATTACTGTAGTAGAGAGAATAGGAAAAACACTTGAAATAAAAATAAATATGAACCCTAACAATAACCGGTATTTGTATTTAAATAGGTATTTATTTAGATGCTTTAGGGACTTCATTAAATAATTATTAATCAAGAAAAGAGG
>JAJCYO010000123.1 GCA_029262875.1 Flavobacteriales bacterium | reverse complement strand
AAGGAGCAATAGATGATTACACAAGGGTAATTGAACTAAATCCAAAACATATGGAGGCATATTTTTGGAGAGCATTTGCAAGTCAATTTGATGATTTAAAAGCATCATGTTCAGATTGGTTAGCTGCCTCCAAACTTGGACATCCAAGTGCTGCTGAGTACATAGAAACCTTTTGTAAGTAAATATTCTTCCTCATCATTAATACCATTTCAGATGTTGCTCTATGATGAGGTAGAGGCCAATAAAAAAGCCCAGTGAAATTCACTGGGCTTTTTCATTAATGTGTTTTGCAATTTACATCATTGCATCTAACTTTTCTGCTAAAGCTGCTCTTCCAACTGCTCCAACTTGCTTGTCAACTACTTCACCATCTTTAATGAATAAAATAGTTGGTATGTTTCTAATGCCATATTTCTGAGCAATCTCAGGATTGTTGTCTACATCTACTTTACCAACAATAGCTTTACCTTCATAATCATTAGCAATTTCTTCAACAACTGGTCCAACCATTCTACATGGTCCACACCAAACTGCCCAAAAATCAACCAATGCTGGTTTGTCTGAGTTTAATACGTTTTCTTCAAAATTTGCGTCTGTTAATTCTAATGCCATAACTTATCTGTTTTAATATTTTCTAAAATTAATTTTTTTAATTCGTTTACTCACATTGTGAGTGTCAATTTTTGAACCATTGTTTGTTAAAAGACATTTTGTCATTTAACTATTTGGAAATTTCTTTTAACAACAATGATTTTAATTCTCCATCAATCTTAAACGGTTTTCCTGTCTGTTGGTTCAAAATCACAAAAGTAATGGCCGCCTCACAAATCACTTGATTCGTTCCTTCTAACACTATTTTTTGGTTAAACGTCATACTGGTACTGCCAATTTTGGCTACTTCAGTATTGACATTAATAACATCTCCAAGCGTTGCAGACGAACGATAGTCAATGTTGATGTTCACAATAATGAATGCGAAGCCCATTTCATCATAGGCTTCCCTACTGATATTGTCAAAGTATTGCCAACGAGCTTCTTCTAAAAACTCAAGGTAACGTGCATTGTTAACATGCTGGTAAGCATCTAAATGATAACCTCTTATGGTAATTTTTGCCATTAACTTAGACTATAGGTAATTGACTCAATGTTGTCCATTTGTTGTAAAAAGTCATCATTTAAATCAACACGTTTACTGCGGGAGAGCAATTTAATAATGCCCTCTTCTTTGTCTTTTACCTGTATTGAAAATTCACATTTCCCTTGATGTATATCCAAAATAGCCTTAATGCTATTCACTAATTCTTCTGTAACCTGTTCGTTTTCGATGTTCACGGTAATTCCTTTAACTTTAGCTTCTCTTAACTCAGATAGCAATTCTATGGAAGCGATCTTAAATTCTAAATCATTCTCATCTTTGCTCCATTTCTTTTGTACTGCTTTCCCTTTGATAAAAAGGTATTGACCATGCACAAAGTGAGGTTTCAACCGAATATAATCCTCTCCAAAAACAAAAAAGTCATACGAGGCATAATAATCCTCAACAGAAAGAACACCAAAAGGTTTTCCTTTTTTTGTCATTCTGTCTTGCACACCAGTACAAATAGAAGCTATGGATAACTCGTGATTTTTTATTTTTTGCAAATCACTCAGGTGACTCAGGTTTCCTCTTCCAAAATTTTCTATTTCCAATTTAAAGTCATCCAGAGGATGACCAGAAATGAAAATACCAACCACCTCTTTTTCCTGATTGAGTTTTTCCAACGTACTCCATTCCTCACATGGAGGTATTAGGGGCTCTTCAATTTCTTCACCTTCTACATTATCAAACATGGAAACCTGGGAAGAATTTAAATTCTCCTGGTATTTGTTACCGTACTTAATTACTTTTTCCAAGAAAGTAATGCCGCTATCTTGATCTGCGAAATATTGTGCTCGGTGAACATCCCCTAAAGAATCAAATCCACCACCTAAAGCCAGACTTTCTAATGTCTTTTTATTGGCTGCACGCAAGTCTATTCGTTTTGTTAATCCAAATATTGATTTAAACGGACCGTTCTCGTTTCTTTCATTTACAATTGCTTCAACCGCTTTGGCTCCAACTCCTTTCATTGCGGCTAATCCAAAACGAATTGCGCCAGCAGTGTTCACCGTAAACTTACTTACCGATTCATTTACATCAGGTCCCAACACTTCAATTCCCATTCTTCGACATTCATCCATAAAGAAGGTAACTGACTTAATGTCGTTCATGTTGTTGCTTAATACAGAAGCCATATACTCGGCAGGGTAGTGGGCTTTCAAATAAGCTGTTTGGTATGCAATCCAAGCATAACAAGTAGAGTGAGATTTGTTAAAGGCATAGGCAGCAAAGGCTTCCCAATCTTTCCATATTTTCTCTAACTTTTCTTCATCATGCCCTTTTTCTTTTGCCTGATTAATGAACTGAGGTTTCATTTTATCCAGCACCGCAATTTGCTTTTTACCCATTGCTTTACGCAGTACATCAGCTTCACCCTTAGTAAAGTCAGCTAATTTTTGAGACAGAAGCATTACTTGCTCCTGATAGACTGTAATACCATAAGTTTCTTTAAGGTATTCCTCCATGTCAGGTAAATCATAAACAACCGCCTCATCACCATGCTTCCTATTAATAAAAGAAGGAATGTACTCCATTGGTCCAGGGCGATAAAGTGCATTCATGGCAATTAAATCAGCAAAAACAGTAGGCTTTAGGTGCTGCATGTGTTTTTGCATACCAGGAGATTCATATTGGAAAATCCCAACTGTTTCTCCCTTTTGGAAAAGTTCATAGGTCTTTTCATCTTCCAAATCAAAAGTCTCAGGATCCAATTCTATTCCATGCTTATCTTTTACAATTTCAACAGCATCTTTTATAAGGGTTAAGGTTTTTAATCCTAAGAAATCCATTTTTAATAAACCTGCGTCTTCGGCAACCGAGTTGTCGAATTGTGTACAGGTCATGTCAGAATCTTTAGCCAAGGCTACGGGAACATAGTTGGTGATGTCGTCTGGAGTAATAATTACACCACAGGCATGAATTCCTGTATTTCGCATAGAGCCTTCAACCAATAAAGCTTGGTTTACTGTTTTGCCATCTAAAGAATCTCTTTTAGCAATATCTTTTAATTGCTTGGCGCGTTCAAAATCTTCGGGACGACCTAATTTTTCTTTTAGATCCTCTTCCCCCATATTAAAAATCTTATTGAGCTTGATGTCAGGAATCAGCCCTGCTAATCGTCCCGCTTCATCCAATGGTAGTTCTAACACCCTGGCTGTATCTCTAATGGAAGATTTTGCAGCCATTGTTCCATAGGTAATGATTTGAGCTACTTGAGTAGAGCCATATTTTTCAATAACATAATCCATTACTTTTCCCCTTCCTTCATCATCAAAATCGATGTCGATATCTGGCATGGATATCCTGTCAGGATTTAGGAAACGCTCAAAAAGTAGGTCATATTTAATCGGGTCAATGTTGGTTATCCAGGTGCAATATGCAACCACAGAACCTGCAGCAGAACCCCTTCCTGGGCCTACAGAAACGCCCATTTTTCGTGCTTCTCTAATAAAATCTTCAACAATTAAAAAGTAACCAGGGTAACCGGTGTTTTTAATAACGCTCAATTCAAAATCGATACGTTCTTTTATTTCATCAGATATTTCTCCGTACCTTTTTTTAGCTCCTTCGTAAGTGATGTGCTTTAAATAATTGTTCTCACCAATTTTTAAGCTGTTGTCTTCTTCGTCTCTCGCATCTTTGAATTCTTCAGGGATATCAAAATTGGGAAGCAGTACATCACGGGCCAATTCAAAAGTCTCAATCTTATCTGCAATTTCATTTGTATTGATAATGGCTTTTGGTAAATCAGCAAAAAGCTTTTTCATCTCATCGCCCGACTTGATGTAAAACTCATCGTTGGGAAATCCAAAACGAAATTCTCTACCTCTTGAACCAATATACTTTTTTGGCTGACTTACAGGCTTGGCATCTCTAATACACAATAAGATGTCGTGTGATTCTGCATCATGTTTATTGGCATAGTAGGAATTGTTACAGGCTACATACTTTACTTGATGCTGTTCAGCAAACTCCAATAAAACTTTATTAATGTCATTCTCTTCATCAATTCCATGTCTATTGAGTTCAAGGTAAAAATCATCGCCAAAATGTTCTTTCCACCAGAGTAATGCTTCTTCTGCTTGCTTTTTTCCTTCAAACAAAATCTTATTAGGAATTTCACCCCAAATACCTCCAGATAAAGCAATTAAATCATCTTTGTATTGGAGTAAAATTTCTTTATCAATTCGAGGCACATAATAGAACCCATCAATGTTAGCATAAGAAGCTAACTTAATTAGGTTTTGATACCCTCTTTTGTTTTTGGCAAGCAATACCGTTTGGAAGCCATCGTCTTTATATGATTTGTCATTTCTATCATGACAAAGAAAAAATTCGCAACCTACAATTGGTTTGATGTCATTTTTTATGGCATCCCTAACAAAATGGAATGTTGCCATCATGTTACCATGATCTGACAGTGCTATGGCATCCATTCCTAATTCTTTAGCCTTATTAACTAAACCTCCTACTTTAGTGGTAGATTGAAGAATTGAGAATTGAGAGTGATTGTGCAATTGGATGAACGGAATATCTTTAAGCTCACTACTCACCTCAGTGGTCACTTTTATATCGCTTTCCGATGCCTCTTTTTCTCTTTGTTGATCGACAAAATTTGCTTCAGCTAACTCAGGAGCTTCATAAACTAACTCGTCAACATCTGTAATTTCTTTAGGGTGAATAACACGGTGTTTAACTAATCCAAAGAAACAACGCGCTGTTGCATCAACATCATAAGCCGCATCATGCGCATCTCCGAAACCTTCACCGAAAAGTTTTATGTGTAAGTCGGTTAGCTTGGGATACTTAAAGCGACCACCTCTTCCTCCTGGAATCGCACAAAAATCAACCGAACTTTTCATCGTGTCGATTGAGGCTTTTTCGGCTAAATCATTTTCAATTCCTAATCGATAAAATTCTGCACCAACCACATTGATGTCAAATTCAATATTATGACCAACATTGTAGGTGGTTCCGTTTAAGTCTAATTTTAATTCTTCCAGAACAACCTTTAAATCATGTCCATCTCGTTCAGCTCGTTCTGTGGTTATTCCATGTATTTTAGAAACTCCGATGGGAATATCGTAGCCATCTGGCTTTATAATGTAATTTTTTGCGGTTAATAGTTTTCCAGTATTATCATGCAATTGCCAAGCAATTTGAACCATTCTTGGCCAATTGTCGGAATCGGAAACTGGCGCCTTGTAGTTTTTAGGAAGCCCAGTGGTTTCTGTATCAAATATTAAAAACATTAAATGCTAATGGTTAAATAATAGAATAATTAAGCAAGATAAAATTAAGCATATCAGGAAGGGAAACGGAAAATAAAAAATTATTTAACCAACATTTTTTTAACAATAAAGTTGATATAAAAGATGCGTTAAATGCGCGTAATTGTATCTAAATGATTATAATTGTTGACTGAAAATTTTTATTGTATGACTACCATAAAAAAGCCTTCTTTATTACAATCATTCATACCAATAATTGTGTTGGTTGGATTGCTGATAGTGAATGTTTTGTATGTATATGGAGATGATGCATTAGGAGGTTCCAATCAATTGGCATTGTTAATTTCTGGGGCGGTAGCAGGAGTAATTGCCGTAGTAAATGGTTACAGTTGGAAGGAAATTTTGCGAGGAATGACATCGAGTATTACATCAGCACTACCTGCATTAATCATATTATTATTAATTGGAGCATTAGCTGGAACTTGGATGTTAAGCGGTGTAGTTCCGGCTATGATTTATTATGGCTTGGATATTCTTAATCCGACAATATTTTTAGTTGCTTCTTGTCTGATTTGTTCGATTGTTTCTATTGCAACGGGTAGTTCTTGGACAACAGTTGCAACAGTTGGGATTGCATTGGTTGGAATAGGTGATGTGTTAGGTTTTGAGAAAGGGATTATTGCCGGAGCAATTATTTCAGGTGCTTATTTTGGGGATAAAATGTCACCACTTTCTGATACAACAAATTTAGCCCCAGCTATGGCTGGAACTGATTTAATTACACATATAAAATACATGGCATTAACGACTGTTCCTTCTATCGTTATTACATTAATTATATTTTTAATTATCGGGTTCCTTTATACAACAGGAGGAGAGGAAGTAGGCCAAGTAGGAGAATTACAAACTGCAATAGCATCAAAATTTAACATTACGCCATGGTTGTTTTTGGTGCCTGTTTCTGTTATTGTGCTCATCATAAAAAAAGTGCCAGCAATACCTGCGCTATTCATAGGAAGTTTATTGGGAGGTATTTTTGCAATAATTTTTCAGCCAGATTTATTAATTTCACTGTCAGGAGAAACAAATTTTTTGATAGCTTCGTATAAATCTGTAGTTGATGCAATGACTACTGATGTGGCTATTGTGACAGAGAATGAATTGGTGAATGAATTACTTTCTTCTAGCGGTATGTTTGGGATGTTAAATACAATATGGTTAATTATTTGTGCTATGATCTTTGGCGGGGTAATGGAAAAGACAGGCATGCTCAAGAGAATTACACAGTCAATTATTGGTTTAGCTAAAACAACGGGTTCTTTAATTGCTACAACAACAGCATCTTGTATTACGTTTAATGTAACGGCTTCAGATCAGTATTTGGCAATAGTAGTTCCAGGAAGAATGTTTGCAGAAGAGTATAAAGAAAGAGGGCTTCACCCTAAAGTATTAAGTAGAACATTAGAAGATTCAGGAACGGTTACTTCAGCGCTTGTTCCATGGAATACATGTGGTGCATACCATGCAGGAGTGTTAGGTATAGCGACTGGGGAATATGCGATGTATTGCTTTTTTAATATAATTAGTCCAATAATGACAATGCTTTTTGGGTTTTTAGGCATAAAAATTGCTAAACTTGTAAAGAATGAGGAAAATGAAACCAATGACTAAATGAAAAAAATTGCCTTTTACATATTAAGTTTGTTTGTTGTCCTTCCGGCTATAGCTCAAAATAATTTAAAAGACAAAAAACACTATAATGACACTTATGTCCCTGATGCAGTTGTTGATGCCAAGTATGGTATAACAATGTATGAGAAGTTAAACATGATGTTGGGTGGTGATACAGTTCGTAATGATCAAAATGGATATGCAGCGAACGGTTATTTAGAAGATTTTTACACAACAGGTCAGCTCTTACATAAAGGATTTTATGTGGATGGATTATTAAAAGTGTATAAAAATTATTACCCAAATGGTAAAGTAGAGCGTAACTTCAGGTTAGTTGATTTGAAAAAAAGTAAGATGGATATCTTTTATAAGGATGGAACAACAAAGTCAAAGATTATTTATGTAGGAAGCGAAGCTTTGAGGTGGGAAGATTATTACCCTAATGGTACGTTAGAGTTTGTTGAAGCTTATGATAAAAATTTCCAGTACTATGTAGAAAAAGCAAACTATTTTGAAAATGGAAGCCCTGAGAACACATTAGTGTTAGAAAGTAAAAAGAAATTACTATACACCCAAACGTATTACCATGCTAATGGTCAAATTAAAGAATTGGGTCAAATGAAGTATGATAAGGCCATGTTCGATTACGTAAGGTTTGGTACCTGGAAAAAATTTGACGAAAATGGGAACCCAACAAAAGCAATAAAATACGTTAATGGCAATGTCCAAAGCGAAAAGGACATTTAAGCTATTTCTTTCTTTTAATATTCATTAACAATATTGGCAGTAAAAGCAGGTCAGTGATTACTGCCATAAACAAAATCAGCCCAACATAACTTCCGATTAAAAAAGTGCTTTTAAAATCTGATAAAATTAAAGAGACAAAGCCACCACATAATATTAATGTAGTCAATACAATTGCTTTTCCTGTAGATAAATAGGTTCTCTTAAGACTGTACATTAACGATTTACCTTTGTTTTGCTCTATTTTAAGCTTACTTAAAAAATGAATGGTATCATCAACAGCAATTCCAAAAGCAATGGTGAAAATGATTGAAGTAGACATGTTAATACTCGTTCCTAAATACCCCATAAGGCCACCAATAAAGGCTAAAGGAATCACATTTGGGATAATTGATAAACATGCCATTCGTATTGATTTAAATATGAGTCCAATTAATAATGCAATCAATAGAAAAGCAATACTCAACCCTATGATCATATTAGTTGATAAAAACTCATTGTTTTTGTCAACCAACAAAGCAGTACCTGTTAATTTATAACCAATGAGGTCACTGTCAATATTTGATTGAAAGTATTGCTCAAATGCCACATTCCTTTCTTTCACTTTTTTGCTTCCAATGTCGTCCATTTTCCCAGTAAAGCGACAAACTGAATTATTCTCATTCACAAAGTGCTTAAGTTTATCTTTTAGATTAGTCCGTTTTAATTTTTTGAGTAATGACTTGTATTTACTTTCTTTTGTCGGAACCCTATAATATTCTGAGTTTCCACTATGTACAGCCTTGTTTATTGATTTGATAATGCTCACAGGAGATAAAATGAATCCAGCTTCATAGTCATCATATAAATAACTTTCAACTTTGTCCATTTCCTGCATTACCTTATAGTCAAATATTGAACTTGAATCTTTTGTGTAAACTGCCATTTCAAATGGGCGGATACCCGAATAATTGTTTTCAAAAAATCGAAAATCTTGTTGTAGAGGATTCTCTTCTGATAGGTCTTCTAAAAGTTTATAATCTACTTCTAATTGAAAAATACCAATAATAGATAGCGTCAAAATAATGAGGTAGCCGATGACAATCTTTCCTTGATTTCTAATGACATATATGAATCCTTTCGATAATACCTTGTTCCAAAATAATTCTTTAGGGTTTGTCTTTGATATTTTAGGTGTTCCTAATAAAGATAGGGTTGCGGGTAAAAAAGTTATGGCAATCATAAACGCAAGAATTACTCCAATTGCTGAATACATTCCAAAATCTTGCACAGGTTTTATAGGAACTGCCATTAAGGTAATAAAACCAACCGCGGTGGTCAGTGAAGTGAAAAAAGTAGCCATTCCTACTTCCCTAAATGTAACCTTTATGGCATCCATTTTTTGTTTCCCAGAACGTAACTCTTCTATGTACCTATTTAATATGTGAACAGCATCAGACATGCCGACAACAAATAAAATGGTTGGCAATAATGTTGACATAACATCTAAGGATTTCCCCAGTAATTGCATTATTCCTAACACACCAGTTATGGCAATGAGAACTGTGATCAAGGGCACAATAATGCCATAAGCAGATCTAAAACTGATGAATAAAAAAACGACAATTAGTAGCACAGAAATGGATAAAAAGAGAACTAATTCATATTTCATTTTGGTCAAATATGTTTTTTGCCCTCTTATCTTACCTGCGTAATGAAGCTCCTTAAAATCGTATGCTGAAATAAGGTCTTCCAAATCAGCTAAGAGTTCATCAGAAGCTTTTTTTGTGATGATTTGAGAATTATGGATAACGATACAGACCGATTCGAAATCAGAAGAGAATAGCGTTTTAGTGTATTCGTTTGATTTACTTATCCTAAGGGAGTCACTTTTAAGTTTAGAAGGATCATCAATATGTAGTAAGGGAATTTCAATGTATCCAAAAGTGTTGAGTATGGGTTGTTTTATATTTGTTGGAGAAATAACTTCTTCAATGTGATTTAGTTTACTTAGATCAGAAGAAAAACGATTGACCTTTTGCAAGAATTCTTTGTTGAATACACTCTCCTGATTACCAACAGATATTAGCACATAATCATTATCGTTTTCGAAAGTTTCTCGATAATCTAAAAAATAATCTAAATCAGGATCATTTTGAGGAAAGAAATGTTCAAAATCATAATCAAACGCTAATCTCGAGCTCAAAAATGCAGCTACCCCTGTAAAGATAACGAGCGTAATTATTATTAGAATAGATGAGCGTTTTGACAAACTTATAAGGTTTGGAATTAAACGATATAAAATTAGTTAAATTATACATTAACAAAAGTTAATAGAAGAATATGATTTAACTATAAATTAATATATTTACTCCTACATATTATTTAGAATAAAACCATGTTAAAAACATTATCGGATTGTTATTACTACCAGTTAGAAAATAAACCTAAAAAAGATGCTTTTACCCAAAAGGAAAATGGCAAATGGGTTTCGTTATCATCTGAAGAATTTATCAATAAAGCCAGAAAATATAGCGCTGGGCTAATTAATCTTGGGCTTAAAAAAGGTGATCGGGTAGCAGTTATATCAAACAATAGAACAGAATGGCATTTAACGGATTTAGCGGTTCAACAATTGGGTATTATTAATGTTCCTTTATATCCAAATATTACTGAAGCCGATTATGAATACATATTAAATGATAGTGGTGCCAAGGTCGTTTTTGTTTCAGATGAAGAAATTCTTGCTAAAATTTTAAATATAAGAGGCAATGTTCCGGCTTTAGAGCATACCTATTCATTTAATGCGATATCTGGACAGAAGAATTATGCTGAACTGTTAATGCAGGAAGTAGACGAAGGTGCAATAGATAGTGCCAGAAAAGAGATAAATGCAGACGATGTAGCGACATTAATTTACACATCTGGAACAACAGGGAATCCGAAAGGAGTAATGCTTACACACAATAATTTAGTGAGTAATGTATTGGGTTCAGAAGATAGGTTGCCTTTAGGTGATGATCAGAGATCAATGAGTTTTTTACCATTATGTCATGTTTTTGAGCGGATGATTGATTACCTATATATCTATAGAAGTGTTTCTATTTATTATGCTGAATCCATTGACAAATTAGTAGACAACTTAAAAGAAGTTAAACCTCATATGTTTGGAACCGTTCCTCGGTTATTGGAAAAAGTTTATGACACAATAGTAGCTAAAGGAACCGCTTTAACTGGAATGAAGAAAAAATTATTCTTTTGGGCCTTGGAGTTGGGGTTAAAATATGACCCACTAATAGATGGTGGGGCCATGTATAATTTTAAATTGAAGATTGCTAACAAACTTATTTTTAGTAAGTGGAGGGAAGCGTTAGGAGGAAATGTCGTAGCTTTAGTTTCAGGTGGAGCAGCGTTACAGCCTCGTTTAGCAAGAGTATTTACTGCTGCAAGAATCCCTGTATTAGAAGGTTATGGCTTAACAGAAACATCTCCTGTAATTGGAGTAAATAGCTTGTTGCCAGGCGGATCCATGATAGGGACAGTAGGAAAACCCTTAAGTAATTTAGATGTGAAAATTGCAGCAGACGGTGAAATCATTGTAAAAGGGCCGAGTATCATGAAAGGATATTACAATCAGCCAGAATTAACAAAAGAAGTAATAGATGATGAAGGGTATTTTCATACAGGAGATATTGGGGAATTAATAGACGGTAAATATTTGAAAATAACAGACCGGAAAAAGGAAATATTTAAGACTTCTGGAGGTAAGTATATTGCACCACAAGTAATGGAGAATAAGTTTAAAGAATCACGATTTATTGAACAAGTAATGGTAATTGGCGAAGGAGAAAAAATGCCAGCAGCATTCATACAACCAGATTTTCTTTACTTAAAAGATTGGTGTGAAAGAAAAAAAATAGTTTATACCACCAATGAAGAAATGGTGAAAAACGAAGCAATTATAGCACGTTATGAAAAAGAAATGATCTCTTTAAATGCTGATTTTTCCAATTTTGAGCAAATCAAAAGGTTTGAGTTGATAGGACAGGCTTGGACTATTGATAGTGGGGAGTTGACTCCAACCTTAAAATTAAAACGGAAAAATATCATGGCGAGTAACCAAGATTTATATGATAAAATTTACCGTTAAATCAAGATTCTTAATTCAGTAGTTGTGCCCTTATTTCCATATATTTGCATCCTTAAATTAAGAATATGAAAAAAATATTATTTCCAATTGTAATTATTGCATTATTAAGCTCTTGTGGAGGGACTGATGGAGAGGAAACGTTAAGTACAGATATAATTGATAACCCAAATACAGCTAACGGAGAAACTGTAGACGAGGACAAATTACCACATTTTGAATTTGTAGAAAAGGTAAAAGAATTTGGAACGATAACTCAGGGAGAAGTAGTCTCTACTTCATTTCGATTTAGAAATGTAGGACAATCAGATTTAATCATTTCTTCAGCACAAGGAAGCTGTGGATGCACGGTTCCTGAATGGCCAAAAGAGCCAATTAAACCTGGAGGAGAAGGTGTTATTGACGTGACATTTGATTCTAATGGAAAGCAAGGGATGCAAAACAAGACAATTACATTAGTAGCGAATACCATTCCTAATACGGTGGTAATTGCATTAAAAGGAGAAGTATTAGCTCCAAAAACAAATTAAATAAAAATAAAAATGAGAGAATTAGCAGGTATTTTATTAATGGCTCCAGCTGAAGGAGCGGAAGCAGGAGAAGGTGGTTTTGGAATGCAGCAAATAATAATGTTTGGAGCGATCTTTTTAGTGTTTTATCTTTTTATGATAAGACCACAAATGAAAAAACAAAAAGAAGCCAAAAAATTCAAAGAGAGTTTAGTGAACGGGACTAAGATTATTACCATTGGTGGTATTCATGGAAAAATTCTTGAAGTAAAAGAAAATGTTGTAGTAATTGAAACCGAAGGTGGAAATAGATTAAAACTTGAAAAGACAGCAATTTCTAAGGAATTTGCCGCAGAAGAGATAGAGAAAAAATAAACTTAGTGTTTTGACTAAGCATCCAAATACGGTTCAAAAAATATTTCATAAAGCTTCCTCTAGTAGGAAGCTTTATGTGTTTTTATTCTGTTTGGCTTTAGCCGTATTTTTTTGGTTGTTGAATGCGTTGAGTAAAAATTTCACCACCGATGCTGTGTTTAATGTGAGTTATGTGAATCAACCTTCCAATAAGGTTGTACTTAATGAATTGCCAGATCAACTAAAAATTAAAATTAAGGGGTTGGGGTTCGATTTGATGGCTTACAAATTGCGTTTAAAAGGTTCAACTATAAATGTTGATTTATCAGACTTAAATCAGTTCAATAACCAGCTACAAAGTAGTACGCTGGCCTCAAGTTCATTTTATTCCTATATCTCTAATCAATTGGGAGAACAGATAGAAATTAAAGAGATTTATCCAGATTCGATTCATTTTTTATTTGATGAGAAAAAAGAAAAAAAGGTAAAAATCATACCCATTACCCAGCTTAATTTTGAAAAACAATTTCAACTTTATGGAGAGATGTTAGTTAAGCCAGCCGTAACAAAAATAAGTGGGCCAGCTTCTATAATCGATACCATCACAGCTGTTTATACGGAAGAACTTGTTTTAAATGATTTGTCTGAAACCAAAACCGAAACGGTGCCTTTTCTACAAGAGTATGCTTTTAAAAAGCTAAACTTCAATCCCAGTAAAATAATCATTCATATTCCTGTAGAGAAATTTACAGAGTCATCAGTAATGGTAAATGTAACTTATGTTAATGTTCCTGATAGTATTGAAATTAAAGCCATTCCAAATGAGGTAGAATTAAAATTTTTAATACCATTGAGCAAGATGGCAAGTTTAGCAAGTGCTAAATTTATAGCAGAGATTGATTATACAGAGATAAATGATAACTTTAGTCACAAACTAAAGATTGTGTTAGCTGAATATCCAGAGTACATTCAATCGCTTACTTTAAATCCAGGGAAAGTTGAATACATCCTTAAAAAACAAAAATAGTAGACCATTATTGGTTGGGTTAACTGGTGGAATAGGTAGTGGGAAATCTACTGTTGCCAAGATTTTTGAATCCTTAGGTATTCCAGTTTTTAACTCCGATACAGCGGCAAAAAATATTATTAATAATGATGCTGAAGTAGTAAGTCAGGTAATTTCTCAATTTGGAGAAATGTATCAAGATGGAAAGCTCAATGCTGAGAAAATGGCTCAAATTGTTTTTAATGACAAAGAGGCATTAGAGAAACTTAACAATATAATTCATCCTAAAGTAAGAAGGTATTTTGAAAAATGGGTCAGTGAACATAGTGATGCTCCTGTTTTAATAAAAGAAGCAGCAATATTGATTGAGAGTGATGCCTATCGACTAATGGATAAAATTATTTTAGTTGTAGCATCCGAAAAAGAAAGAATAGCAAGAGTGGTTAAGAGGGATAATGTTTCAACAGAAAATGTAAAAGAGAGAATACAATCTCAGCTTTCTGATGAAGAAAAACAGCGTTATGCCGATTTTAGTATAAATAACGATGGTAAGCAGATGCTTATACCTCAGGTGTTGGAAATATATAAGCAAATAAAAAAGCCTTAAGTTAACTTAAGGCTTTTTCGTTTTATTTTTTAGCGGCTGGCTTTTTCTTAGCAGCTGGTTTTTTAGCAGCTGGCTTTTTCTTAGCTGGAGCCTTTTTGGCTGGTGCTTCAGCGGCCTCTACAGCAGCTGGTGCTTCTTCTTTTTTTGGAGCAGCTTTTTTAGCTTTTGGTTTAGCTACAAATGTTGCAGCTTTTTTTCTTTTTCTGCTTACCCCATATGATCCTGACCAAATTTTTCCTTTTTTAGATTTTTTATCGCCTTTTCCCATATATGTATTTATTCGTTGTAATTGTTCAATAAGAACAAATATATAAAAAGAAGCGGGTATTGGAAATAAATTGGGAGCTATTTCTCTTATGTTAAAGTCATGAAAAACTACTTCCAAAAAATAGATTTAATGCTTAACTTCGCAACACTTCGAAAGAAGTTGTGAGAAATTCTTTGACAACTTTTAAAAAATAGAATAGGGAATGAGCAACGAAACAGCAGCAAAAACAACAACAAACACGATGTCTAAAGATAAGTTTAAAGAGACTGTTCTTGAGGATTATCGATTGGTTTACATGAGTAGAGAGACTTCTTATTTAGGGAGGAGAGAGGTGTTGACTGGTAAGGCAAAATTTGGAATTTTTGGTGATGGGAAAGAACTTCCTCAGCTTGCATTAGCGAAACAATTTAAAGATGGAGATTTTAGGTCGGGCTATTATAGAGACCAAACATTGATGATGGCGATTGATCAATTAACCATTCAAGAGTTTTTTGCCCAATTGTATGCACATACTGACATAGATGCCGAACCCTCTTCTGCAGGAAGATCAATGAATGGTCATTTCGGAACGAGAAGTTTAAATGAAGATGGTAGCTGGAAAGATTTGACTAAGATGAAAAACTCATCCTCTGATATTTCTCCAACTGCTGGACAAATGGCGAGGTTATTAGGATTAGGTCAAGCTTCTAAAGTCTATAGAAATAATAAAGATTTAGCTTCTTTCACGAATTTTTCCAATAAGGGAAATGAAGTTGCTTTTGGAACGATAGGTGACGCAAGTACTTCTGAAGGTCCTTTTTGGGAGGCAATAAATGCAATGGGAGTTTTGCAAGTTCCAGTTGTTATGTCTGTATGGGATGATGGGCAAGGGATATCTGTTCCTAAAAAATACCAAACAACCAAGGAGAGTATTTCTGAAATTTTAAAAGGATTTCAGCGAGAAGAGGGGACCAACGGGTATGAAATTTTTAAAGTTAAAGCATGGGATTATCCTGCATTGGTTGATACTTATGAAAAGGCTGTAAAAATTGCTCGAGAAGAACATTGTCCTGTATTGGTTCATGTAGAGGAAGTAACACAACCACAAGGGCACTCAACTTCTGGATCACATGAAAGGTATAAATCCAAAGAAAGATTAGCATGGGAATTAGAATACTGCTGTGTGAAGAAATTTAGAGAGTGGATTGGAGAGAATAAATTAGCAACTGCTGAGGAATTAGATGCCATAGAAAAAGAAGGTAAAAAAGAGGTTTCTGCACAAAAACGTGCAGCTTGGACGGCTTATTTAAACCCTATTAAAGAAGAACAAAAAGAGGTGGTAGGCTTGTTAGAACAGCTTGAAAAAGGAAGTAGCAACGGTTCGTTCATTTCTCCATTAATTTCTGCCTTAAAGGGGAATACAGAACCCATAAGAAAAGACATTGTTTCTACAGCCAAAAAAGTATTGAGAATAGTTAGAACTGAGGATATTCCTGAAAAACAACAATTGGCAAATTGGTTAGCTAAAGCTCAACAATCAAATTACGATAGATACAGTTCAACCTTGCACTCGGAGTTTACAACATCACCAATGAATGTTGAGACGATTGCACCGGTTTTATCCGATAAAATGGAAGATGGAAGGGTAGTGTTAAAGGATAATTTTGACAAGATATTGGCTCAATACCCTGAGGTTTTGATTTTTGGAGAAGATTCAGGTAAGATTGGAGGAGTAAACCAAGGATTGGAAGGATTACAAGAAAAATATGGAGAGTTAAGAGTTTCTGATACAGGGATTAGAGAGAATACAATTGTTGGACAAGGGATAGGGATGGCACTAAGAGGGTTACGCCCGATTGCTGAAATTCAATACTTGGATTACTTGTTATATTGTATTCAGGTGCTGAGTGATGATTTATCCACATTACAATACCGAACAAAAGGAGGGCAAAAAGCACCTTTAATTATTCGTACTCGTGGACATAGATTGGAAGGAATATGGCATTCAGGTTCTCCGATGGGAATGATTATTAATGCTGTACGCGGAATGCACGTTTGTGTGCCAAGAAACCTAACACAAGCAGCAGGTTTTTATAATTTACTGCTAAAAGGAGATGATCCAGCAATCGTAATTGAACCACTAAACGGTTACCGTACTAAAGAGCAAATGCCAGAAAATTTAGGAGAATTTACGACACCTTTAGGTGTTCCCGAAGTGTTAACTGAAGGAACAGATATAACAATTGTATCCTATGGATCAACATGTAATATTGCTTTACAAGCTGTTAAGCAATTACAAGAGGTTGGAATTTCAGCTGAATTGATAGATGTAAGGACACTGCTACCATTTGATATTAATCATTCAATAGTTGAGTCATTAGAAAAAACAAATCGTTTATTCATTGTTGATGAAGATGTTCCGGGAGGAGCTTCTGCATATATTTTAGACAAGATTTTGGTAGAACAAAAAGGATACTTCCATTTAGATTCTGAGCCACAAACATTAACGTCTAAAGCCCATAGACCTGCTTATGGTACGGATGGAGATTATTTTTCTAAACCAAATGTAGAGGATGTTTTTGACGCTGTTTATGCTATAATGAACGAGACAGACCCAGACCAATTCCCAGGTATTTATGAATAAATGTTTATTAATTATCGTTGTTATGCTTTTTAGTTTTCAAGCTAAAAGCCAAGGCAAATTAGATAGTTTAATAAATGCGATTGATGTTAATGTAACCGACACTAACCAAGTAAACCTCTTATTAACCATTTCGGGCGAAATTGGCTACAATGACGCTTTTCAAGCGCTTGAATATGCTGAAAAAGCGTTAAAAATAGCAAACGAATTGTCTAATTCAGACAAACAGTTCTATGCCCTTATTCAAATGAGTAACTGTTATCACATTTTAGGTGATTACAACAATGGAATAGAATATGGGCTTAAGGGGCTTAAAATAGCCGAAGAAACTAACAACCCCGCTAAAATTGGAAGAGCGCATAATGTGTTGGGTCTGACATACAGAATTATGGGGGATCATGAAAAATCGATGGATTATTTTATAAAGGCTTATGAATTGGCTTCAAAAACTAAAAACCTAATTAGACAAGCGACAATTGCGAATAATATCGGGAATGAATATTTCTATTTAGAAGAATATGAAAAATCATTAGAATACCATAATAAAGCATTGGATATTAGAATAGGGCTAAATGATACTGCTGGAATAGCGGCTTCTTATAACGATATGGGAATTGTATACCTCATTACGAAACAATACAAAACTGCTGATAGTTTACTCGTAATGGCGCTCCCAATGAAAGAAGATGTTAAGGATATAGAAGGGATTTCATTGGTGTGTGGAAACTTGGGAATATTAAGGTATGAGCAAAAAAGATATCCTGATGCGATAAAGTTATTAACTCGTTCCTTAAAGATTGCCGAGGAAATAAATGCCACCGGAATTGTCTTAGAAAACTATCAATTTCTTTACAAGACCTATGAAAAAATGGGAAATACCTCCAAGAGTTTTTCATTTTATAAAGAATACAATAACCTGAAGGATTCATTAAAAAACGAAGACAACGCAAGATCCTTCACTCAAAAGGAAATGAAATTTGAGTATGCTAAAAAGTTTATGGCAGATAGTTTAAAGAATGACCAGGAAAAAACATTGGTTCAAGAGCAAAATAAGAGGGAAATGCAAAAACAAAAATTCTTTACAACGGGAGGGGTAATAGGTGTTGTTTTGTTGTTATTTATTGCACTTATTTTATTTGTTAGCAATAAAAAAACAAAAGAAAAAAACAAAATTATAGCATCACAGAAAAACCAGGTAGAGAAACAGAAAGATGTTTTAGAAGAACAACATCAAGAAATAACAGATAGCATCACTTATGCCAAGCGAATTCAATCGGCTTTATTGACAGAAGATGCTGAATGGGATAAAATCAGCGAAGAACATTTCATTTTATTTAAACCTAAAGACGTTGTAAGTGGTGATTTCTTTTGGGCTTACCATGATGTTGAAAGCAATTTATCAGTATGGGTAGCGGCCGATTGTACGGGGCACGGTGTTCCAGGGGCTTTTATGAGCATGTTGGGAATAGGGTTTTTTAATGAGATAATTGTAGAGAATAATATTATTCAGACAGCGGAAATATTAGATCAATTAAGAAAGAAGATTATCAATGCCTTAGAGCAAAAAAATGTTGATACGCAACAGAAAGATGGAATGGATTTGGCCATTTGTGTTTGGGATAAAAATAAGGATACGCTTGAATTTTCAGGAGCAAATAATCCTTTATGGTTGTTGAGGGATGCAAAACATATTTCAGAAGAGCAAAAAGTGGATGCAAAGACCTTATTTAATGAAGAAAAAACGAATGCTATTATTGAATACAGAGGAGATAAAATGCCCGTTGGAATTTATAGTGAAGAGCAGAAACCATTTACTTCAGTAAAAATTGAATTAAAAAAAGATGACATCATCTATACTTTTTCTGATGGTTATCCAGATCAATTTGGAGGAGAAAAAGGAAAAAAATTAAAATATAAACCATTCAAAGAGCTACTGTTATTAAGCGCTTCATTGCCTTTGTTCGAACAAAGGGAAATTCTTGATAAACGATTTTTAGAGTGGAAGGGTGATTTAGAGCAGATTGATGATGTTTGTATTATTGGTGTTAAAGTTTAATTTTTTTCAAAAAAGGCTTTCCGTTTTAAATTAGTTAATACCTTTGTCCCATATTCTTTAAAAGAATGTTGAGTGTCACATTAAATATTACCATTTTTATTTGCAATATGTTTAATCATATTAGCAAGAGGAATCCCTATTTTATTTATTTATATAGATAGTCTAATCCCTCAATAACTCAACAAAATTTAATTCAATTTTCTCGAAATCAACCTGTCGTAAGGCAGCTAAAGCCTATAAAAATGGAAAAGGTTTTCAATACAATAATAGAACGATTAAATAATTTAATCGTTGTAGCAAACCAAGAAGGAACAGTAGAATATGTTAGCCCTTCAGTAAAAACTATGCTCGGTTACGAACCATCAGAACTACTTGGTAACGGATGGTGGAACAATACTAAAAGCAATGAAGAAGACAATGTTCTATTCAAGGATTACATCAACAACAAATTTGAATCCAATAGAAATTCAGAGGATAAAGAGGTGAGCTACGAGCGTCAGTTAAAAACTGCTAATGGAATTAGTAAGTGGATCCTATGGAACATGTCCGTGGGCCCCGATAATTCTATCATTAGCATTGGTTCTGATATTACCAAACGTAAAGATGCGGAAAGAGCGTTGGAAGAAAAAAACAATAATCTTCAACAACAGAACGAAGACATTATAGACAGCATCCAATATGCTCGGAAAATACAAGATGCTATTTTACCAAGAGTTAGTGCTATTACCAAAAGTGTAGCTGATGCTTTTGTATTGTATCTTCCAAAAGATACGGTAAGTGGAGACTTTTATTGGTACCATAAGAAGGAAAATAAAATATTTGTTGCAGCTGTAGATTGTACAGGACATGGTGTTCCAGGTGCATTGATGTCTGTAGTTGGAAACTCGATATTGAAAGATGTAATTGTAAAACGAGGGATAGAAGATCCAAGTCAAATACTTGAAACATTGGATAGTGATGTAAATAATTTATTTCAAAAAGAAGACTCTTATGATGTAATGAGTGATGGAATGGACATGGCTTTGGCGGTAATAGATTTAGAAACAAACCGATTGACCTTTGCTGGAGCAATGCGACCTATCTGGATTGTAAGAGACAATGAAGTTATTGAAATAAAAGGCGATCGTTTTCCCATCGGATATTTTTATGGAGTTGAAAAAACATTTACAAATGTTGAAGTTGAATTGAAAAAAGACGACCAGATATATTTATTCTCTGATGGCTATGCAGATCAGTTTGGAGGAGAAAAAAATAAAAAATTTAACCGTAAAAAAATGAAAGAACTTTTGGTTTCTATTAATGCCATGAGTGGAATAGAACAACAAAGTTTTTTAGATTATGCGTTGAAAAACTGGCGTCAAGAAATTGAACAGACAGATGATGTTTTAGTAATAGGTTTGAAAATTTAGATAAGTCCTAATTTTTACAAAAGAGCTGAGCAATAAATTTCCAATTAATACGTACTTTAGCCTACTAATGCACGGATTATTGATGAAGAAAGTAATTTTCATTTTTTTATTGTTTAGCTCTTTTATCGCTACTGCTCAAATTGGCGGGACAAATACTTATGAGTTTTTGAATATCCCAATATCTGCAAGAGTAGCAGGTTTAGGTGGTAATGTGATAGCTGTTTATGACAATGATCCAACATTGTCTTTAGGGAATCCGTCATTATTGAACCCTGAAATGAACGGGATGCTGACTTTTTCTTACCTTAATTATTTTGCAGACATTAATCATGGTTTTGTTTCCTATGTAAGAGATTTTAAAAAAGCAGGAACATTTTCTGCTGGTATTCGCTACCTTAATTATGGGACCTTTTTAGAAACAGATGAAGGAGGAAATGAATTAGGAAATTTTACAGCAGCAGAATATGCTTTTGTTTTGGGCTGGGGAAAGAGCATTGATTCTTTGTTTTCTGTTGGGGCAAACTTAAAACCGATTTATTCAAGTTTGTATACCTACAACTCTGCAGGTATCGCATTTGATGTGTCGGGAACATACCATAACAAGCAAAAAGGGTTTGTTGCTTCAGTGGTATTAAAAAATATTGGAGCACAATTGAGTCCTTATGTAGAGGGAGGGGATAAAGAGCCACTTCCATTTGAAATCCAAGCAGGAATCTCTAAAAAATTCAAACACGTACCTTTTCGATTTTCATTGGATGCGATTCAGCTGCAAAATTGGAATTTAGCTTATAATGATTCTATTGTTGCAACCAACACTAATGAAGGGCTAACGGATGAAGAAAAAGATGAAAGAAATAAAACAAGTCTGCTAAGTGAAGCATTTAGGCATTTAGTGATAGGAGGTGAAATTGTTCCTTCAAAAAGCTTCATGTTGAGGTTTGGATTCAATTACAAAAGAAGGGTTGAATTGGCTCACGATAATAAACCAGGTTTAATTGGTTTTAGTTGGGGGGTAGGGTTTAGAATAAAGAAATTCCATATTAGTTACGGTAGCGCTAAGTATCATATGGCTGGACCTTCTAATCATTTTACCGTTACTACCAATCTATCAGAATACTACCGAAAAGGGAATGCACCTCCTAAACCACCAAAAGAGAAGAGAGAGAAAAAGGTGAAGAAGCCTAAAAAGGATAAAAAGAAGAAAGATGAGTAAAATTATCATAGCCATTGACGGTTATTCTTCTTGTGGAAAAAGCACTTTAGCCAAGCAAATTGCGAGGGAATTAAATTATATTTATATAGATACAGGTGCGATGTACCGTGCAGTGACCCTTTACGCACTAAGAAATAAGCTATTATCAGACACGGAATTTAATGAACCAGGGTTAATTGACTCCTTAGATCGGATTAATGTTTCTTTTTCGTATAATTCAGAATTAAACCGTTCTGAAACCTTTTTAGGTAATGAGAATATTGAACAAGAAATCAGAGGGATTGAAGTATCGAGTCATGTAAGTAGAATCGCCCAGGTAAAAGAGGTAAGGGCTAAATTAGTTGAAATTCAACGTGAAATAGGGGGGGATAAAGGGCTGGTAATGGATGGAAGAGATATTGGTACGGTCGTTTTCCCCAATGCAGAGCTCAAAATATTTATGACAGCTCATTACAAGATTAGAGCTCAACGCAGGTTTGATGAACTTCAAGCAAAAGGAGATGATGTATCGTATGAAGAAATCTTAAATAACATTACCTCTAGAGACAATGATGACACAAGTAGAAGCGAAAATCCACTTATTAAAGCAGATGACGCGATTGTGATAGATAATTCTGAAATAACTCAGGATGAGCAACTTAAAATTGCTTTAAGGCATGTTAGCAACACATTGACTCCCTGAAATACCTCTTTTTGTTAAACTTTTCGCTATTCAAGTACGTATTTACTAATAATACCACAATTATAATTGGTATCTTTATGGCATGATTAAAGGAGAAGATAAGACAATGGATATTGTAAGTAACATTAAAATAGAAAGATCTAATGGTTCAAAATTACCTTTTGTAGATTTTAACAACATAAAATTTGGGAAACAATTCTCGGATCATATGTTTGTTGCGGACTACAAAGATGGTGAATGGCAAAATTTAAAAATAATGCCTTATGCTCCAATTACATTGAGCCCTGCGTGCGCAGCAATACATTATGGTCAATCTGTTTTTGAGGGAATGAAAGCCTATAAAAATGAGGATGGAGAAATATTCCTTTTTAGACCAGAAGAAAATGCCAAAAGAATAAATAAGTCTGCTGCAAGATTATGTATGCCAGAAATTCCAGAAGACATGTTTATGGATGCCGTAAAACAATTGGTTGAAGTTGATGCTGATTGGGTTCCTGCAGTTGAAGGATGTTCATTATACATTAGACCATTTTTGTTTGCAAGTGAAGAATTGCTTGGTGTTAGACCAGCGGATGAATATAAATTCATCATTTTCACATCACCAGTTAACGGATACTATTCCGATGAGGTTCATGTGAAAATTGAAACGGAATATTCTAGAGCATGTGAAGGAGGAGTTGGATATGCAAAAGCAGCAGGGAATTATGCTGCAGCATTATACCCAGCTAAATTAGGACAAGAAGCAGGGTTTAAACAATTGGTTTGGACAGATGCAAAAGAGCACAAATACATTGAAGAAGCGGGAACAATGAACATTATGTTTCATATTGGAGATGCTTTAATTACACCAAATACAGAACTGAAAACTACCTTGGCAGGAGTAACAAGAGGCAGTGTTTTAACATTAGCTGAAGAATTAGGAGTGAAAGTTGAAGAACGAAGGGTAACAGTTAGTGAAGTGATTGAAGCTGCTAAAAATGGAACATTAAAAGATGTTTTTGGAACAGGAACAGCTGCTACAATAGCTCAAGTTTCTTCTATTACTTATGAGGGAGAAAGATTCGATTTACCAGCCTTAGAAACTAGAACACTTTCTAATGAAATAGGGCAAGTGTTGCAGGATTTAAAAAGAGGAAGAGCAGAAGATACTCACAACTGGATTTATAAAATCTAATAAATAAAATTCTACGAAATTTTTATTTTTCAGGAACTGTTTTTATGTAGTTTTCAATTAAGGTATCGCATAGTTCGCAATCATTACCCTCTAAAGACTCCTTAGCAATTTTAATATAATTGTAAGCGGAATTAGCATCTGCACCATTGTGTATATAATAAATAGCATATTGCATTGCAATAAGGTACTGATCGTACATGCTCTGACCATGTTTTATTGCTTCATCAAGATAATACTGAGCCATTGAGTTGAAGCCTTTAACAAAATCTAAATGAGCCAGTAACCTTAATGTTTCAAAATGTTTTGCATCCACTTTAGTCGCTTTTTTACACCATTTTTGAGCACTATCTAACTCATTAAGTTTGAAATAAAGGTTCGCTAATAAAAAAATATCAATCACAGATTTAGTTCCATTGGGTTCCACTTTTATCTTTTCTTCTAATGTTTTTTGAAAATTAAGTGTATCTTTTTTTGCGAGATGTATAGTTAAAAGAGCATTGTAGGAATCTGCTGAGGTAAAGTAATTGTCTTGTTTATCAATAGGAAAAAGCTCTATGGCTTTGTTGAAGTAGTCAATTGATTTATCCAAATCGTCTAACATAAAATATACATAGCCAAAATTTTTATTTAACGTATATTCATTCATAGTCTTATCAGCCGATGAAGCCATAAGCCCTTTCTCAATGGATTTTATTTTTTTCGCTTCCTTAGAAGTAAACTCAAATACAATTTCAAAATCATCGATTCTCTCAAAAAGGTAAACTTTTGGCAACAAGGCCAAGAGGTCCGCCATCGTTCTTGCGTTTTGTATGACTACATCTTCTTTGTATTTATCGGCATATTTATTAATGAGTTTGAAATCAATGAGTTTGTTATAATCTATTGACCGGTATTTGATTTTCAGTTTTTCATCTTCTTCAATTTCGGCAACAAAAGACTGAAAACCTTCAAAGGCATCTGTCATTACAAGCATAATATACCAAAAAGTACTGTGTTTACTTTTAGTGTTTAATGATGCTGTACATAACTTTCGTGCGTCTTCAAACTTACCGCTGCTTATTAGGAAGTATGGGTAAAAAGCGAGGGCAATAGAATCATTAGGATTTATCTCCATCGCTTTTTTAATATCTTCAATAGCATTTTCATTTTCCATACCTAAATTCATTTTTAATATTCCTCTGAAAGAATAATAAAAAGCACTGTCATTTTTAAGGTATGAAGAGGGGAGATGTTTTAAATGATTGTAAGATTGCTGAAAAAAGTGGTTTGCTAAATCCACTTTTTTGGCTGAGCTATAGTAATTGCCAATATTGTTAAATAATACGGGATTTAAAGAATCATTTAGTAATTCCTTCTGATTTTTCTTGAGGTAATCTTCATTGTAAATTAATCCATCTGACATTTCGGAAAAAGAGGTAGCTGCATCTTTTGATGTAATGGAATAAGAAAAGTCTACATTTATTTCAAAGAGTTCTTTAGATAGGTTCAGCAATTCTTTTTTATCATCAGGTGTTATTGTTTTTTTTAATTCATATGTCTGGGCACAAATATTATGTATCGAAAATAATACAAGGAGAGTTATGATAAATAGGCGTGTAGCGTTCATGATAAATTATAGTATATCAAATTTAGTAAATACATCTGCAACAAAAAAGCATCTACCCTCAAGTAGATGCTTTTATATTTTTTTCGAAAAACGCTTATTAATGACAATCTTTCTTCAGAGTCGTTTCAATCGCTAATTCAACTACAGACCATGTTTTTGTAACACCATCTTCTCCGGTGTGCAATGCGCCACAAACTTCATTTAAAGATGCCACTGCATTTTCAGCACTCCAATTTACCATGTCGATTTCTCCTGTTAGCTTAACAGTAGAGCCTTCAACAAGGTAATCTAAAGTAGTTTCCTTTTCAATGTTATTTATGGTTAAGTAAAAAGTACAGGTTCCGTTTGTATTATCACCGGCTACATTTTTAACTTGTCCCAAAATAATATCGGTGGCGTTCATAGCACCAAAGAATGATTTTACTATTTTGGAATCTCTATCTTCATTAGCAGTATTTATACTCGAAGTAGGAATGTTGAATTTAATGGTCTCTAATATATCGGTAATTTTTGTTGACTTTTCACCAACAGTTACATTTACCTGATCAAATTGACCACCAACACCCACCTTTGCAGTAGTTTTAAAAGCAGTCCATCTTACTTGCGCTCCCGCAGCTTCATCGTAAGAATAGAAACAAATTTCTTCTGTATTTTCTATCGTTGTGTCTTCTGTTTCGGTAGTTTCTCCACCACCACAAGAAGAGATTGCGAATGCCGCAATAACGGCAATAGGTAAAAATATTTTTTTCATTTTTTTTAAGTTAGGTTTAAGTAAAAATTGATGTTTAGTAATTATCCCAAAAATGGATACCTGTAATCCGTTGGTGGAACTAAATTTTCCTTAAATGTTCTTGGGCTAACCCACCTTACTAAGTTTAAGTAAGAGCCAGCTTTATCATTTGTTCCAGATCCACGAGCACCACCAAAAGGTTGTTGCCCTACAACAGCTCCAGTTGGCCTGTCATTAATGTAAAAGTTTCCAGCAGCGTTCTGTAACTTCTGTGTAGCAGTTACAATTGCATATCGCTCTTGAGCAAATACAGCTCCAGTTAAAGCGTAGTCAGAAGTTTCATCTAAGATTTCTAATGTTTCTTCATACTTAGCCTCATCATAAACATAAATGGTAACTACAGGTCCAAAAATCTCTTCACACATTGTTCTGAATTTAGGATTAGTCGTTAACACAACTGTTGGTTCAATAAAATATCCTACAGATTTATCATAACCACCTCCACAAATAATTTCCGCATCATCTTGTTCTTTGATGTAATCAATATATCCGGCTATTTTATCAAAACTTCTTTCATCAATAACTGCATTTACGAAGTTGCTAAAGTCTTCTGGTGTTCCCATTTTGATAGAAGCAACATCTTCTTTTACCAGTTTTAACACTTCATCAGAAATGTTAGACGGTAAATAAACTCTTGAGGAGGCAGAACATTTTTGGCCTTGAAATTCGAAAGATCCTCTCACAATTCCAGTTGCAACTTGTGCAGGAACAGCAGATTTATGCGCCATGATAAAATCTTTACCTCCAGTCTCACCTACTATTCTTGGGTAAGATCTGTAGTTGCTAATGTTGTTTCCGATTTCTTTCCATAAATGTTGGAACACTGCTGTAGAACCAGTAAAGTGTAATCCGGCAAAATCTCTATGTTTAAATACAACATCTCCTGCAGCAGGACCATCAGCATAAACAATATTTATAACGCCATCAGGTAAACCAGCTGCTTTAAACAATTCCATTACCACTTGCGCAGAATAGATTTGAGTGTCAGATGGTTTCCAAACAACAACATTACCCATCATTGCTGGAGCAGCACATAAATTAGCACAAATAGAAGTAAAGTTAAAAGGTGTAATGGCAAATACAAAACCTTCTAAAGGTCTATACTCTATTCTATTCCATAACCCTAAAGGAGATTCTGGTTGATCAGAATAGACATCGGTCATATACTGAACATTAAATCTAAAAAAGTCTATCATCTCACAAGCAGCATCTATTTCTGCCTGATTAGCATTTTTACTTTGGCATAACATTGTAGCAGCATTCATTTTCTGTCTGAATGGACCTGCTAATAACTCAGCACATTTTAAAAAGATAGCCGCTCTATCTTGCCAAGGTGTGTTGGCCCATTTTTCACGAGCAGCCAAAGCAGCATCAATTGCATCCTGAACGTGACTTGCGTCACCCATATGGAAATTCCCTAAGTTATGAGCATGTTCATATGGTGGATGCATAGAAACAGTATTTCCTGTTCTTACTTCTTTTCCACCAATAATCATTGGTGCATCAATTTGTTGTGATTTTAATTCTGCTACAGCAGCTTGTAATTCTTCTCTTTCAGAGCTCCCTGGAGCATAACCTAAAACCGGTTCATTCTCAGCAATAGGTGGTGTAAAAAATGCGTTTGCCATTGATATATGTTTTAAGATGTATAATAAAATTTGAGGAACAAAATTAATTAATAATACAAGATTAATCGAAGATTATTAGAGAGAATTAGCATTTTACTGTTGATAAGTATCATGTGCCAATATTGATACTAAATGAAAGGGTGTTATCTTGTCGTTTGTACCAACTCCTATTGGGAAAAATTGATTAGATCGGAGATTTAAGATGTTATTTAATTCATTCATATTCATCGTTTTTATTGCCATTTTTTTCTTGTTTTGGCCCATTGCTAAAAAGAAAAATAATTCCAGATGGATTTACCTTTGTATCGCTTCTTTTATTTTCTATGCATGGTGGGATTGGCGTTTTCTATTTTTAATCATATTAAGTGGATTGGTTGATTATGCAGCAGGCTTGTTAATGCAACATGTTCCAAACAAGAGAAAAGTATGGTTAGCGCTTTCATTACTTATGAATATTGGAGCCCTATCGATCTTTAAGTACAGTTCGTTTGTTGCTAAAACTTTAGATGCAATGCTCTATAAAGTAGGGTTAGAGCTTCATTTTTATGATAATATCCCTGCGTTTGCTCTCATTTTACCTGTGGGCATTAGTTTTTACACCTTTCAATCAATGAGTTATACCATTGACATTTATAAGAAACAACTAAAACCAACAAAGAATATTTTTCATTTCTTTTCTTATTTGAGCATGTTCCCTCAATTGGTTGCTGGCCCAATAATTAGAGCTCGAGACTTGTTACATCAATTAACAAAAAATAGGAAGGTGTCGTTGCTCGAATTTTGGCATGGATTGAAGCTGATTGCCATAGGATTTTTTCAAAAAGTGGTATTGGCAGATAATATAGGAGTATTGGTAAACAATGCTTTTAATGCTAATGAATCTTACCAGTCTGGTCCTTTTTGGTGGGTAGTGTCGATCGGTTTTGCATTACAAATATATTTTGATTTTAGTGGGTATAGTCTAATTGCACGAGGGTTAGCAAAATGGATGGGGTATCATTTTAAAATGAACTTTAATCATCCTTACCTCTCCACATCACTAAAACAATTTTGGCAAAGGTGGCATATTTCGTTATCAACTTGGTTTAGAGATTATGTATACATCCCATTAGGAGGATCTAAAAAAGGTGTAGGGTATTCACACTTGTTTATGTGGATTACAATGATAGTTTCGGGTATATGGCATGGGGCTGCGTTTACATTTATTGTTTGGGGAGCAATTCATTCCTTTTTCCTGAGTTTTGAGCGTTTATTTGGAAAAGAACTTAAAAAAGTTCCCTCTTTTATAGGCTACCTTTTTACCATGTTTCAAGTGTTAATAGCATGGATATTTTTTAGGGCAGAAACTACAGATGAAGCACTGATAATAATAACTAAACTATTTGACTTTTCAAGTTTTAGTCTTTATTGGGAACAATTTGAGAATGTGTATTATTTTTTACTCATTGCCTTACTGTTTGAGTTTCTCTATTTTTTATCATTGAAAGTGAAAGCGATCAATTTAATGTATAAAAATAGTTGGATACAGGTTGTTGAGATAGCAATATTAATTACAGCTTGCTTGTTTTATAGAGGGCCGGAGCAAGCCTTTATTTATTTTCAATTTTGATAGGATGGTAAATAAGCTCAAATATAAAATTTCAGGAACAATGATCATGGCATTGTTGTTATCAGTATTGGTGGCAACAACACGACCAGAAAAGGATCATTCCAATTTTATGCATGATTGGTTTTGGGTCAATAAAACTCATTTCTTAGCTAAAGGATCTATCTTATTTGTAGGAGATTCGAGAACGTATAGAGGAATATCTCCAGCATCGGTAAATGAAATTTTTCCAGACTATAAAACTTTAAATTTGGGCTATTCATCAGGCGGATTAAATACAGCAGCATTTGAATTTGCCGCAAAACAATTGGATACAACAAGCAATTTTAATGTTATTGTATTAGGTGTAAGTCCTTATTCACTAACTGAGGAAGCAAGAAAGAATGAACATTTGCTTCAAGAATTGCAACGACCAACGGCTGAAATTATGGAGCGAAAATATGTAAATCCTTATTTAACCATTTTTGAGCCGATTAAAATAGTGGATTACCAATCAAAAGATCCAATAAATTACTTTCGAATATTTCATGATGATGGCTGGGTTGAATCTTACAAAGAACCTTATGACGATGAAGAGGCTTTAGTCCCTTATAGAACAAGCCTAAAAGCAACCCAACTCAGTGAAACAAGCATGAATGAAACCATGGATTTTGTGGAAAAAGCAAGTAATAATGGCATTAAAATATATGCCTTTAGACCACCTACAACACAAAAGATGGAAGCGCTAGAAAATGAAGTGCTCGGTTTCGATGAAAAGGCATTTCAAAAATCTTTTGAAAATAGGGGAGGAATATGGATAGAAATACCTGATAGGTATTCTTTTACTTCTTATGATGGGAGCCACTTGCATTTTGATTCCGCGAAAAAACTATCTAACTATTTGGCAAAAAGAATAAATGAATAATGTTTTAATACGATAATTATAATATAGCTATTTTTACGATTGCTACATTGAAAATAAACTACTTATGAGTAATAACGAGAACACTGTAAAAGAAATTGATTTATATGCGGTAATAAAGAATGTGTTAAAGTTTCTTTTTAAAAACAAATACATCTTACTCCCACTGGTTATTGCTGGAATTGTTGTAGCAGAAATACAAATTAAAAATAATCCAAAAAAATACGATGATTATTATTTAACACAATTTTACATAGAATCATCTATCATTTCGGATGAAA
>JAJCYO010000122.1 GCA_029262875.1 Flavobacteriales bacterium | reverse complement strand
TGTCAACAAAACAAAACGGTCTCCATTAACTGGACTACCGCTACTGAAATAAACAACGATTATTTTGTTCTTGAAAAAAGTAATGATGCCATAATTTTTTATGAGCTGGCAGAAATACCTGGATCTGGTAATAGTAATCATAGTAATTTCTATTCATTTATTGATGAAGAATCTATATCAGAGACGACTTATTATAGGTTAAAACAAGTTGATTTTGATGGGGCAACATCTTATTACCAAATTGAGTCGTCAAATTGTTATTCAACCAATTTTAACGTGCAGCAATTGATGCTAAATGGTAATGCTCTTAATTTTATTATTCACACCAATAAGAAAGAGAAAATTACCATCTATTTATATGATTATAAGGGAAGGAAAATTTCGAATACATCTCAATTTATAATCAATGGGAGTAATTCAATAGAGATAAATAACATTGATATAAGTGCTGGTATGTACGTGATGTCAATAGTAGGAGAACAACATACTTACACTACCAAATTGATAAAAAATTAATTGGAATGGAGCCAATAGTAGACAAGATATTTAATACCATTTATGTAAAAAATAGTGGGTTATCAGTTAAGGAAAAGACATTTGCAATACTACTAAGTGTAGCTCCATTTCTATTAGTAACAATATGGTTAATTAGTAAATAAAATACATCTTTTAAGTTTTAAATGACCGGATTTAAAAGAGTAATTAATGGCTATTCATCACTGAATAGCCATTTTTATTTACTTTTTTCTAACATGATACTCATCATGGTAGTGTTTGTTATTTTACTATCTACCCATATCATCCAGTTAAAATAATCTAACACCTTCTCTTCTTCTGGTCTTTTAAGTTCTACGGTTAGTTTATCTTTTAATGTTACAAATATTTCTACAGAGTTTTTATGGGTAATGAGGTTTTCCATTTCATTTTTGAAAAAGTCAAAAATTAGTTTTTCTATTTTCGTCATGGATTTATCTTTTTGTAACCCACGGTAGGTAGATAGGATGAGGTGTTCTAAAAGATCAAAATTTTCCAATTCACAATGCAGTAAAATATTAATCATCTTTGCTACTTTGATCACATCTTTCCTGTATTGTTGCTCTCCATTTAATATTTTATTCATCCATTTTAGCGCTTCCTTATACCTTGCTTCACAAAAGCATAAATAAAACATTTGATACTCTAATACGATTAAATGACGCGCTTCAATTAGCCCTTTGTAGTGCTCTAATCCTGTAATCACCCTTTGTTCCAAGTCACAACTTTCGTATTGTCGTCCTTGAGCAATATAAACAGCTTGTTCCAATTGATGAGACCTAACAAATAAACTTGCTTCACCTTTTAAGGTTTTAATTTTTATTGCCCTAAATTCTTTTAACATGGTAAGTACTTCAGTATAATTCTTAACTGTAAAACTGGCTATTAAATAGTTAAAAAACATAGAGATGTATTGTTTTGTTTCTACCTGTTCTTTATATACATCTGATGCCCCGAGCTCCATTAATTTTTTCATGGAGATGTAGTAATGGTGTTTGTCATCTATTGTCCTGTAATATTCTGCGTAAATGTTAAAGAACTGAATTTTAGCAGTAATCGATTTAGCCATTTCTTCAGAGGTGAATAAATCTGTTTTAAAAATAGTCTCAAACTTTTTGATTAAATCTTTATTTTTAATGTAGCCTTGTTTATAGGACGAAGAGAATAAGTTTTGAGAAATATTTTCATAATCATTAATGTTTTTGCATATCTCTAATACCTTCCCTTCATCGTTTGATAGTTTAAGGAGTTGGTTTTCAGAAATGTTTTTGTCGTTCTCATTGGCAATTTTTTTCTCCCACTTTATGAGTTCCAATTCTTGTAGAAATAACTCATGTTTTTGTGTAATCTTTTTAGTTTTTTTGATGATATCAGAGCACTGGTTAAAAAGCCCTTTTTTAAATAAAATTTCTATAGACCTTAATAGTTCTTGAGTTTTAATGACTAAAGATGATTGGCGATGGTAAGAATTTAGCGACTTTAAGACTAAATCGTATAAGTAACTTTTTGCTACAGGAAATCGGTTGGTGAATTTTTTACCCTTGAATTGAGTTATAATTTTCTTCTCATCATATACCTCTTGAGATTCAATAGCATTATATAACAATACATAGTTGTTTTCTCCTTGGAGTGCATGGCGTGTAGCATAAATTTTAAAATACCTTTTTTCTGCTTGTTTTAAAGACTTTATTAATTGATGCAAATCGTTTGATTTCATAAATAATACTTAATAGCTGATGAAATAATTTGTAAAGACTAATAAATATAGGACTATTTTAAATTAGAATCAAACTTGACTACTGATATTTCAGTTTTTTTGTCTTAGAAAAAGCGCTTTTAGTCTTTAGTTTTGGTCGTCTAATCATTAACCTAAAAAAATAAACTTATGAAAAAACAAATGACATTAAGCTTAGTAGTGTTTTTGCTTGTATTAGCGAGCCCTTCACTTATAGCGCAGAGCATTACCCCCACGGTTTTATCACCAGCAGGGAATGATTTTAGCAATGCTTCCTTTAGTGTCTCTTCAACATTTGGAGAGATGACAGCAATAAAGACTATAGGGAGTACATCTATCATTACCCAAGGATTTCATCAGCAGCCAGATTTGGCAACTACAGTTACAGTAACACAACTTGACTTAGAAGGAATATCGCTTTATCCAAATCCAACAAAAGGGTTATTGACCTTATCCATTGAAAATGCTAACGATCAAAACTATCGTTATCGTGTCTACAATATCATCGGAGAATTGGTGATGCAAGAAGAGATAGCTCCTGGGTTATCGAAAATAGACATTTCAAAAATGGTTAAAGGAGTCTACTTTGTAAAAGTAACCGGACTAAGTAATGACCAGCAAAAAACGATTAGAATAACACTTATATAAATATAAAAACTAACCCACAAAATTAAAATCAGATGAAAACAATAATTAGAAATACATTTTTGCTTGCCTTATTCATATTCAGTATGAATGTATTTGGGCAAACAGCACCAGAGGCTATGAACTATCAAGGAGTAGCACGAGATGCTTCAGGAAACTCTTTAGCAAGCCAAGCGATAAGCATTAGAGCAAGTGTTTTAACAGGAAGCTCAACAGGACCTGTAGTTTATGAAGAAACCCACAATGTAACTACCAATCAATTTGGTCTTTTCGCTTTAGAAATAGGAAGAGGAACACCAGTTTCAGGAACTTTTGCTGGAATAGATTGGACGACAGTTAACCAATGGTTAGAAATAGAAATGGATCCAACAGGAGGTACATCATATACTCAAATTGGTGTGAATGAATTACTGAGTGTTCCATATGCAAAATATGCTGAAAACCCTGGCCCACAAGGACCAGCTGGTCCTACTGGCCCAGCTGGAGCAACGGGTGCTACAGGAGCAGTTGGACCTCAAGGTCCGACAGGTGCTGCTGGGGCAACGGGCGCAACTGGGGCTCAAGGTCCTATAGGATTAACAGGAGCTACTGGTCCCGCTGGACCTCAAGGTCCAATTGGATTAACCGGTGCAACAGGTCCACAAGGACCAGCTGGTACAACTGGAGCAACCGGAGCAACCGGAGCAACGGGTCCTGCAGGAGCGGTTGGAGCAACTGGACCTGCTGGCGCAACAGGTGCTACAGGAGCCGCTGGACCAGCAGGTCCAGCTGGAGCTGGAATGAACAATATGCAAGTATTTACCGCTAACGGAACATTTACAGTACCTGCGGGAATTACTACAGTTATCGTTGAGGTAATTGGAGGCGGAGGCGGAGGAGCTTCTGGAGCTTCCGGTGGTGCAGCAAGAGGTTGTGGTGGAATGGGTGGCGGATATGGTAAATCCATATTGACAGTCGTTCCAAGTGCAGTTCATAATGTTACTATTGGAGCAGGTGGTTTAGGTGCTCCTGGTGGTCCATGTAGCTTAGGTAGTACAGGTGGAACTTCCAGTTTTGGAACGCCTATCCTAATACAGTCTACAGGAGGACAAGGAGGAAATGGCTGTGGTTCAAACATTAATAGAAATGGAGGAACAAGTACAGGACAATTAAGCATGACAGGGGGGAAAGGTCCTGATGCACAAACAGTAGGAAGACATTATGGTGGATTATCTGGAAATGGTAGTACTCTTGGTCAAGGTGGAATTGGTGATTCAGAGTTCTTTGGAAGAGATGGATCAGATGGAATTGTAATTGTTTATTGGTAAAAGTTAAGTGTGAATACTGGCTATGAAATTATTAATTGCAGACGATAAAAAAGCAATAAGGGAAGGAATAAAGAACTTGTTGCGAACTGTTCGAGGACCTATAGAAATAGAAGAGGCTCATAATGGGTTGTCTGCAGTTAATATGGCCATAGTAGAAGATTACGATATTATTTTAATGGATATAAATATGCCAATAATGAATGGCATTATAGCAACTGAACAGATTATTAAAATTAAACCCGATTCAATTATTATTGGATTGTCTTTGAATTTTGAAAATCATCAATCCATTAAGATGAAAAAGAAAGGTGCAATCACTTGTTTGCATAAAGGAAATTTAGATATCTCATTAATGGATACCCTCAAAAAGATACTATCAGAAAAGAGAGTAGCCATTACTTCTTAAAATAATTGAGCTCATAATTAAATTAATTCTTTATTAAATGAAAAAAACGATTGTTATTTTTCTAAGTGCATTTTTATCGCTTGTATCCTCTTCTCATGCAAGTACAATAAAAGGAATTCATGTGGATGGGTTTATCACCATCCTTGGAGATCAACAAAAAGAGGATAGTTTATTAAACTATGCACAGTTTAACGGAGTCAATTATTTAGCATTGTATGATGTTTTTCAAGTTCATACATCCGCATCATTAACCAATACAATTTCTGCACAACCATTTGCTGATTTTATAAAAAAAGCAAAACAAAACTTTAAGATTAAAGAAGTTGGTGTAATAGGGGAGAATTTTTGGTTTTTTAATACCATAATTGATGTTTACAATCAACAGCATCCTGACACCATGGAACAGGTTGATGTTTATAGTTTAGAGTTCGCTTTTTGGAACACTGTATTTGTAAATCCTGGAGGAGTTTTGTGTACCACTTACCTCACTCCAAATGCATTGCCTTGTGATACGAATGGAGCATTTTCTTTTTACATTTCTCAGCTTACTCAAATTAATGCATTAGCAAATTCCTCTGGAAGAACATCAGAAACCTTTTTAAGTTTTTTCAATCAACAACAAGGAGATACAATATCTAAAAGTGTAGACAGAGTATTGTTAACCAACTACATTTCAAATTACAGTACAGTATATACTCAGGTAAAGCAACGGTTAGAATTTTTAGCATCAGGATTAACTTCAATTGATGTAGTACCAATGATGAATGCAGACCTCAGTTTTCTTTCATCATGGTTAGATACAAGTGTAATGATTGAACCCTATATTGACATTAAAGATTCATTGTTTACCGAACCAGGCACTTGGAAACAATACATTAATTTATCCGGTGTTCAATGGTTTTCCTATTCAATGTTACCACATAATATTGGTTTATCGGCTCCTTCAGATTACAAGGATACAGTTAAAGGATTTTATGTGGATGGGTTTATTACCATTTTAGGAAATATTCCTAAAGAAGATAGTTTACTAACCTTTGCTCAAGATAGTGGTTACAATTACATTGCTTTATACGATTTGTTTCCAATAAATGCGATAACTCCATTGACTAATGTTATAACTGCACAGCCATTGGCAGCTTTTATTAATAAAGCGAAAACGACTTATAACATTAGCCATGTTGGTGCGGTAGCAGAAAATTTTGAATTTTTTAGAGATGTCATCAATGTTTATAACCAGCAGCATTCAGATACATTAGAAAAATTTGATGTCTACAATGTCGAATTTGAATTCTGGAATACTAATTTAACCACCCCAGGAGCGAGTTACTGTAACGATTATTTAATTCCAAATGGATTGTCATGTGATGAAACTGGAGCTTTTAAATACTATAAATCTGTTTTAACGAAAGTTGATTCTTTGGCAAACGCTAACAATGTAATTTCTGAAACCTATGTTGGTTGGTTTAATCAAATTCAAGCAGTACAGTTCAATAATTTAATAGATCGGATAATGCTACATATTTATGTAAATAATTACAATAATATATATTCCATTAGTCAACAACGTTTTGAATATTTAGCTTCAGCTTGTATTGAGATAAATACCATTCCCATTTTTTCAGCCGAACCAAATTTTTTAGGTCCTTGGTTAACAACAAATAGTTTAGATCAACCATGTAACGATGTTCAAGATTCTGTTCTTATGGATGCCGGAATGTGGAATCAATATATAAATATAATAGGTTGTCAATGGTTTGCTTATTCTTTTATGCCACCATTTCCTGCTGTTTCAATAAGTGAAAATGGATTAAATGAGTATGCGGTTATTGTATACCCCAATCCAGCGAATGAGTTTATAGAAATAACTATAACAAATCAAAGTGCTATTATAAATAAAGCTACCATAGTTAGTTATACAGGCCAATATACAAATGAACTAAAAACAGCTGCAGATCGAATAAAATTTAATGTTCAGGAAATTCCTCCAGGGGTCTATACACTTAGATTGGAGATGACGAATGGGCTTGTTGTAACGAAAAAAATTGTGATCGTACATTAACTTGACTACTGATTTTAAAAAGATTTTGTTTTTATCAAGAAGAAGTAGAGTACGAGCTTTATAATAAATTAAATACACCATGAAAAAAATAGTAATTACACTTTGTCTCCCATTTATTTCCTTGTTAGGAATTAGCCAAAACATAGGAATAAATTCTACAGGAGCTGTGCCAAATGTTTCAGCAGGTTTAGACATTGATTTTACCAATAGAGGATTATTAGTGCCTCGAATAGCATTAACAGGAATTAATGATGCTGTTACAATTGCTACTCCTGCTACCAGTTTATTAGTTTACAATACGAATGCAGGATTACCTGATGGTGTTGGGTATTATTACAATTCAGGGACATCCGCTGCACCAGTTTGGATTCGATTAACAACAGGGGGAAGTAGTAATGATTGGACTTTATTAGGCAACACAGGAACAAACCCAGCTATTAATTTTATTGGAACTACTGATGCTCAAGATTGGGTAATTAGAACGAATAATGTTGAGAGGGTTAGGGTGAAGTCTGGCGGTTTTGTAGGCTTAGGAACAGGAGCACCTCAAAACCAATTAGATGTAGAAGGAGCAGCGGTAATTGGGCCACTGTATTCCGGAACAAATGCTGCACCTGCAAATGGATTGTTGGTTCAAGGTAATGTTGGAATTGGAGAGACAGTTCCTGCTGAGAAATTAGAAGTTGCAGGAAATATTTTATCGGATGGTTTTACCAATTCTTTTATCATAAGTGATAGAAATACAAATGGAAATGAAAATGGATTGCATTTAAGAACGAATGGAACAAATTATTGGCAAATTGGTCAACGAGGTTCGCTAAATGAAGATTTATTTTTCTGGGATGTCAATAGTGCTGTTGCTCGTTTATTTATTAGTGAAACAACAGGTAATGTTGGTGTTGCTACTTTAAGCCCTGATTCTCGATTTGAAATAGCAGGTTCTTTTGGAGCTAAAATAACGAGTATTAATTCTGGACCATATACTGCTGGAGATGAATCTACGATATTGGTAGATGCTGGAACAGGGGCAATTACCGTTAATTTACCAGCTGCTGCAACGGCTCCAGACAGAATGTATTACATCAAAAAAACAGATGCGACCAATGCTGTTACGATAGATGCTAATGGAGGAGAACTAATTGATGGAGCAACAACACAAACGCTAAGCAATCAATTTGAATATTATAGAATAATTAGCGATGGTGCAGCTTGGTTTATAATAGGAACAAATATTTCTGCTGGTGGTGGAGGTGGTGGAAGTGGATTTAGTAATGTACAAGTATTTACCGCAAATGGAACCTTTACAGTGCCAGCTGGTGTAACCAATATTATGGTAGAAGTAATTGGAGGCGGAGGTGGAGGTGCTTCAGGATCTGCTGGTGGAACAAGAGGTTGTGGAGGAATGGGAGGAGGCTATGGAAAGTCCTATTTTACAGTTGTGCCAGGAGCAAATCATGCGGTTGTAATTGGTGCTGGAGGGACAGGTGCTCCTGGAGGACCATGTAGTTTAGGAAATACGGGAGGAACTTCAACTTTTGGAAGTCCAGTTGTAATACAATCTACAGGAGGACAAGGAGGAAATGGTTGTGGCTCTAATAGTAGTAGAAATGGTGGAACAAGTACTGGTCAAATAAACATGCAGGGAGCTAGAGGGCCTGATGGACAAACCGTTGGAAGGCATTATGGCGGGTTATCTGGTAATGGTAGTACTATTGGACAAGGAGGAATTGGGGACACACAATTTTTTGGTAGAGATGGGGAAGATGGAGTGGTATATGTTCATTGGTAATTAATAAATAAAAGAATTGAAACGATTTCTATTCATAATATCAATAATTCTACCCGCTTTAGGCTACTCCCAAAGTAGGATAGTAATGAATAACGATGGATATATTGTTATCGATAACAGTGCTTTTTTGGTCATTGACAATGGAGCTGCCAATGCCTTAGCAACGGCAGGGACAGGCGGAAAAATCATTTCAGAATTAGAAACAGATGTCATCAAATGGAATGTAGGTACAGCTACGGGAGTACACACGATACCATGGGCAACAAGTTTAGCAACAGGAGCCGTTAAAATACCACTATCGATTAACATTACTTCAGCAGGAACAGGAGCAGGAAATATTTTGTTGTCTACCTATGAAACTACCACAGATGCTAATTTACCTTGGCAATCAGGAATTACCAACATGTGTTCAAGTACAACTAACTTAGATGGATCCCTATTAGTAGCCGATCGATTTTGGCAAATCAATGCCAATGGTTATGGAACAAAACCAGGAGTAACTATGAGCATGGGATACAATCCAGCAGCCAATGAGTTGGCAGGAGGAAATACGTTGATAGAATCTAATTTACAAGCCCAACGATTTAATCCAGGAGCCGCAGCATCAAGTCCATGTTTTGCAGGAGCCGGATCATGGGAAACCCTATTGTTTGGAATCAATAATGCACCAGGAGATAATGTGAATACGATAGTAGTTACCCCAGCTAACTTTTTTAAAGACTGGATACTAACAGACAATGCAGCACCATTACCAGTAGAATTAGCAAGTTTTGAGGTGAACTGTAATCAGGGAGAAGCGGCAATAGAATGGGTTACCCAAACAGAGATCAACAATGATTACTTTGTAGTAGAAAAGAGTTATGATGCAACAAACTTCTTTAAGTTAATCCAAGTACAAGGAGCAGGAAATAGTAACGTAGCTAACTATTATTCAGTAATAGATCCAGACCCTTCATCAGGAATAACCTATTACAGGTTAAAACAAGTAGATTTTGATGGTTCGACTACCTACCATGAAATAGCATCAACAAGTTGTAACCCAAAAGGATTTACAGTAGATCAATTGGTGTTAAACAACAATGCATTAAGCTTTACGATAAACACGACATCAGATGAAGATATTACCATCTATTTTTATGATGCAAGAGGTAGAATCATCTCCAATAAAACACAACAAATCCAAAAAGGAGTTAATGCTATTCAACTGAATAACTTAGAGCTTAGTACAGGAATTTATATGTTGTCAATAGTAGGAGATAAAAATACACACACAAGTAAATTAATAAAAAGATGAAAATGATAAAACTCCCACCAATTAAGTTTTAAGTATGTTAAGTTAGTTTAAGAATAATATTTTGATAGGTATTATTCAACTCTCTGAGCCTGTGGGGGGCTCAGAGAGATTCTAACTTATTAAAAGTAGAAAATGAAATCATTATAAATAAAATATATAACGTTTGTTTTTTAAAAAACTCGAAACGATCACTTCGGACAAAAGCGTTAGCGATAACCCTCGGGCTTGGACCTCTTTTTATTACAGCATTATATTTTTTAATCGACTTCTTTTAAGTTTTAAATGACCGGGCTTAAAAGAACAATTAATGACCACTTTTTAGAGTGGTCATTTTTTGTTTTACGAGAACACAGATATGTTAAATATATGAAATTTGGAATGAGGTTCTTTTTTGTTTTTATACTTTTAAAGAAATAAAACGATAAGATCATGAAAAAAATCGCTCTAATAACTGTTGTTCTATTGGTGTTCTCACAGTTAAAGTCTCAATCTATTACAAACATTACTTATAGCCCAATTAACCCTACACCAACTGATACCATTTATTTCTATGTTGATTTAATGTTCCCAAGCTCGGGTTGCCCATTATCTAATTCAGGGTCAAGCGTAGTTGGTCAGACAGTAATGGCGAGTTCATTACATTGTGTTGGTATGCTTGCTGCGATATGTAACACTACAGATACGTTTATGGTATTGCCTTTAGCTGCTGGTAATTACACTTTTGACATGACTTTGAGTAGTGGTGCAGGGCCAGTTCCCTGTTCGCCAGGGATTGTTCCCAATGATAATCGCACAGAGAATTTTGTGGTTTCTACAATTACAAATATTGCTAATAGTGAAGTAAATACAGAAATTGAGATTGCTCCTAATCCTTCTTCTGGGTTATTTAACCTTGACAATTTAAACAATACGTCTGTTCTTATATATGATGTCTTAGGTAATGAATTGGTAAACCTTTCCAACCTCAATCAAAAATATGTATTAGATCTCTCAAATCAACCTAATGGTGTTTATTTAATGAAAACAATTACTAACGGAGATAGTAAAACGTACCGGTTACTTAAAAAATAGGAGCAAGGGAGGGTTAATATTTGTAAGTAACGTATTCTTGAGTTAACCTTTTATTGTCAGGGAATAATTCTAACCCTTTCTCTATTGTTGATTTGGCAAGGTCTCTTTTACCAACTGCATTGTAAGCTTTTGCTAAACTGAGATAAGCATGATGGTATTTTTGTTTTTCATTTCCAGGGTATTCTTTGATTAATTTTTTTAAGTCATTTAATGCTTGTTTGATGTAATAATTTTTTTGAGTTTCTACATATGAATAAGCTTTAGAATACCGTGCATTCCAATCTTTTTTGTCGATTCCAATTGCACCATTAAACAACGCATTTGCTTTAAAGGCATCCCAAAAAACGCCAGATAAATCTTCTTTAGTGGCAATAAATAGCACTACAAAAACTCCAAAATTGGTTAGAAAGGTTTTATTTCTATCATTGCTTGCTTCCCCTTGTTTAAAGTGATTTAATATTTCTTTGATATGTCCTGACTCATAGGCCGCTATTAAAAGAGCTTGTCCTTCTTCGGTCCAGATATCTACTTCTTTAAGTTCATTGTAGGTTTGTTCAACCCCTTTTTTAGAAACGCTGTATTGTTCACTCAAAGAATCAATGTGTATCCAACTTGCTAAAGCTGCTCTTTTTATTAGCCCTGCATCTTTTTGATCTTTAGGTATAAAAGTTAAAAAAAGCTCACACATCTCATCATTTGCGCCCCAACCCCAACCTATATCAGCAACAGGATTGTTCGGGTTGCTTACATTTTCTTTGGTATTGTTAAAGGTGTAATTGGCTTCAATAATACTTCCTTTAGGAACAAAAACTGGTTCTCTGTATACATAAATGTTTTGCCAACGTAAATCCCAACTGTTAATGTTTATAAGTGGTTTAACAGTTCCATCTGGATAAGTGACTTTAGCATTTACTGTTTGTCCGATATAATGCATGTGAGGAGTTAAATCAGTGATGTGAAAATCGGCTGGAGCTTCCATCCATATTTTTTTAGGGTATGCTTTTTCATGAGCTGGAATTTCCACATCTTTTGTTCCCATTATCATTCCAGAAACATATTTTTTTGGCTTGTCTTTAGCAAAATACATAGCAATACTGCTTTGATCATCCATCTCCTTACCATTTAAATGATAATGAACCTCCATTACAACATCCGCTCCTTTTGGAATTAACATACCTACATCATCACCTAAAATATAGGGATCTGTTCCTGGAGTCCAACCTCCAAAGGCAAAAACTCCTGGATATTGCATAAAACCATCCTGGTCAAAGACACCAAAACCAGGGGCGGCATCTTTTTTATCGAGTTCTCGTGCTTTTCCAGAATAATCGAGTAAGAAAATACAGTGATGAACAACAGAAGTTGCGCCAGGTTTAAAATCTAAGGCTTTAATTATCTTGTCTTCATTAAAGACATTAGGTATTACGAAGTAGCGATATATATCTTCCCCTTGAGCTGGAACAGTATATTTTTCTTGCATTTGCACTACTTTATCTGGCTCACCATGCACCCATTCTAATTGGCTAAAAGTTGGTTCTGGAATTTTTTCAGTTTCTAATCCTTCTGGAGCACCTGCTTTTTCCCATTTAATTAGTAGCTCAATTTGATAGTCAGTTAAAAAATGTTCATCTCTAAACTCACCATAATTTTGAGAAGGTTTCCAAATGGGCATATAATGCGTTTCTGAAGCAAATTGTATCATCATGGACCTTCTTTTAGTATTTCCATAACCCAAAAGCGAGAAAGGTGCTATGGCTCCCTTTCTATGGCAATTCACACAATTGGCATTTACTATTGGAGCAATGTCTCTATTGTAAGTAACAGTAGCCGGGAAACTGTCTTTCCATGATTCAAAGATGCACCCTATGGGTTCCTCAAAGGAGCTTTTTGGATATTCTTTTTTAGCTGCGGCATCAATGGCTAAGTCCAAATTAAAGTTTAGAATATTTTTTCTTACAGTTCCTAATGCTACATACTCATCATCAATTCGTCCATTGTAAATAATTTCATTGTGGACATTAAGAACAAAACATTGAGGTAATGTTTTTGGGTTTAATCGTTTGGACAAATCTCCTGAAGCATCAAATAAAAGCGGAAAACCAATTTTATACTCATCTTGAAAAGTGCTTGCTTCAGAACAATTGGTTAAAGGGTCACTTATCACACCATAAAAAAGCACCTTTTTATCACTGGCCTTTTTATATAAGTCATTCAATTTTGGAATATATCGTTGTGAAATAGGACATTCCACATCAATAAAGATAATTACGACAGGATGTGAAGAACCTTTTTCAACACCAACTCTATGAATGTTACCTTTAACGTCAACCATTCGAGTCCCCATTACATTAGGATTGTATTTAGTAATTTCTACCTCTGGATCATCTGGTTTTAGAATAAACGATCCTAAACAAATGACAAGCAATAAAAGAAATATATTTCTAAATAGGGTTGAGAATTTCATGCGTTGTAAGATTTAGAAAACAATACGCTTCTTTGGTTGAGGTCCTTTTCCCTTTTTATGTTTGTTTGGCTTTTCGTAGAGGTGACGTGTTTTGTTTTTACGCTTAAATTTGATGCTAGAAGTTCCTTTAATCTCTCCTTGTTGGGGTTCTTCTTTAACTTCAATAATAGCATTTTGTTTTTCTTGCTCCTCTTGTTTAGCAACCTGAACAATTACTTCCTCTTTTTTCTCTTGTAAAACAACCTGATTAACAGCTCTTTCTTCTTCTGCTTTTTTTGCCAATTGAGCTGCTAACTCTTTCGCTTTTCGTTCTTCTTCTTCTCGCTTTTTAGCTGCTATTTTTTCTTCTAATGCTTTCGCTTCTGCTTTTGCTCTTTTTTCTGCTTCTTTTTGAGCTATGATTTTAGCTTTCTCTTCTTCGGCCATTTGAGCTAACGCAGCAGCTTCTTCTTTTCTTGCTTTTTCTTCTGCAGCTTTATTTTCCGCTGCTTCTTTTTCTAGTTTCGCTTTTTGTTCAGCTTCGGCTTTTGCCAATGCTTCAGCTGCAGCTTTTTCTTTAGCTAAACGTTCTTCTTCTGCTTTTTTTGCAGCAGCTTCAGCTTTTGCTTTTTCTACAGCCTCGGCTTCTGCTTTAGCTAATACTTCTGCTTCTGCTTTTTCCTTAGCTAAACGTTCTTCTTCTGCTTTTTTCGCAGCGGCTTCTGCTTCTGCTTTAGCAAGTGCTTCCGCTTCCGCTCGTGCTTTTTCTTCAGCTCTTTGCTTTTCTGCCTCTTCTTTTTTAGCTATTTCTGTTTCAATCAACTTTAATTTATTTTTCGGTTCTGGTCTATCATCAAATAGTTCAATTGCTTTTTTATAGGCCTCAGCCGCTTCTTGCCATTCTTCTTTGGAGAAGGATTTATTGGCTTCTTTCATAGCTTCATTGTAGTCTCTTTCTTTTTGTTCCTCTTCCTCTTTAGCCTTTTCTGCTTCTTTGGCACACTTATCTAACATTTTATTTAGCTTCTCTAAACGTGGCATAGAATAATCCATATCCCAATCCATAACATTTTTTTTTGGGAAATAAACAGCTTTTCCAATGGGAGCATTTAATATTCCTGCATCAATGCAATCATTTGGTTTAAACAGTGTTATTTCAGCACCCATATCTGGAACTTTTTGCCTTTTTAAATCAGGGACACCACTCGTGTTCATAGTAATGGTTTTACTAATATACCCAGGTTTTGAGAATGTGATGGTATAGATTTTATCATATTCTAAAACGGTTTTGTATTCTCCTTTACCGTCTGAAGATCCTTTTGCAGTAGTAGATCCACCAGCACTAGCTGTGATGGTGACGCCAGAAATAGATTTTCCCGTGTAATAATCAGTAACTTCTCCATCAAGAAAGATATTGTCTTCCATCCACTTGTCTTCTTGTTTGTCCCCATCTAACTGAGCATAGCCAATTAAATTGGTAAAGACTAAAAAAGTAAGTATGTGAAATTTATTTATGGACATGTAAATTATTGCTTAAACAAAGCTAAGAATAATCAATCAAATATTAGTATAGAGGAGGTTAGATTACGACTTCATAGCCCTGTCTATGCTTCGCTTAGCATCTTTAGCTTTTAAATCATGTCTTTTGTCATGTAATTTTTTACCTTTTGCTAAAGCAATGTCTAATTTAGCAAAGCCCTTACCATTTATAAATAGGCTTAATGGGATAATGGTTAAACCAACATCTTTTTTCTTTTTGATTAACTTATCAATTTCATTGCGATTTAATAAGAGCTTCCGATCTCTACGTGGTTCATGGTTATTGTATGAGCCTTGTTCATATTCAGCGATATACATGTTTTTAATAAAGACTTCTCCATTGTTTACAAAACAATAACCCTCCATAATACTGGCTTTTCCTGCTCTTATAGATTTGATTTCAGTTCCATAAAGCTGTAATCCGGCTGTGAACTTCTCTAAAAATTCGTACTCGAATTTCGCTTTCTTGTTTTTTATGTTAATCTGGTTAGACATGAGGTAAAATTACAATTATCATTTCGTAAAATCCCTTAATAAAATATTTAGTTAGGTCAATAAGACGACAACCCCAATGGGTAGGTAGGTGTTAATTTTAGTAAATATTTAGTTCTAAACACTATGACCACAATTAAAGCACTATTCATGTTAATTATTTTCTTCTTGGCAATGTCGTGCTCAAAAGATGAAGATGGCCAGTTAGATGGAGATTGGTTAATACCAAAGGACGAAATTCAAGATGGTGGACCAGGAAAGGATGGTATACCATCTGTGGATCATCCAAATTTTGTTAATGTATCTCAGATCTCTTTTTTAAATGATGATGATTTGATTGTGGGTGTTGAGCGGAATGGAATAGTTCATGGATACCCTCATGCCATATTAAACTGGCATGAAATTATTAATGATCAAATTAGTGACATTAATATTGCTGTAGTGTATTGTCCTTTAACAGGTTCAGCAACGGTTTGGGATAGAACTATTAATGGAACAGTTACAACTTTTGGTGTTTCAGGGCTGTTGTACAATAGTAACGTTATTCCTTACGATAGATTATCTCAAAGTAATTGGTCACAAATGAGACAGGAAAGTGTAAATGGAAGCTTGATTGGATTAAAGGCTTTTTCATACCGCGTAGTAGAAACTACATGGAAATCATGGAAGAAGATGTACCCAAATTCTTTAATAGTTTCTAATAATACAGGGTTTAATAGAGATTATACGAGCTACCCGTATGGAGATTACATTACAAATAATTCTAACTTTCTTTTTTCTGTGAATCCTATAGATAGCCGTCTTCCTTCTAAAGAGAGGGTTTTAGGCGTTTTTGGAAACAATATGACTTATTCTATAGAGCTATTCAACGATTCAGTTAAAACGATATTAGATGGAGGTACAATTGTTTGTGGAAGTAAAAATGACAACTTCATTGTGGCTTACAAGAATAATTTTAACTTGAGTTTTGAACCAATTCAAGATTCCCTGCCAATTATAATGAAAGATAATGAAGGGAACAGATGGAATGTATTTGGAGAAGCGGTAAGCGGAAGTAGGCAGGGTAAAAGGTTAGAGAAAACAGAATCTTTTATTTCTTATTGGTTTGCCATGGGAGCATTTTATCCCGGAATTTCTATTTATGCAAACTAAAAAAACAACTCTCATATTCTTTTTTATATTTATTTCCATTACCTCTTATGGAGGTGCATGGACGTTAGATACGAACACATTAACTTTTAAAACTTCATATTTTTACCAATTTTCGGATTCAAGATTTACTTCATCCAATTTTCAATGTGGTTTATTTCCATGTGAAAATGGGGAGAGACAATCTTTCTTTTTTAATGGAAAAAGCCAATCTTCAGGTATTTTTTTTGACATTTCTTATGGATTAAGTAAGCGAATGGATGTTAAAGTTCAAGTTCCATATTATATTATAAGCTTTTTAGATGATGTAGACCCTGACAGGGAAACAACAAAATCTTTTGGTGATATAAGGACTTCAATCCGATACAATGTATTAAGAAAACCATTCACCCAAACGTTTAAAATTGAGGTAAAAGCTCCGACCGGATTTTTTAATAAGGATGCAGAAATTGTTCCTGTTGGAGATGGGCAATGGGATGTTGCTGTTATTAGTCAAACAGGGAAATCATTGTATCCATTACCGGCATATATAAACTTAGATATAGGGTATAAATATAGGTTTAAACCGAGTTTAAATGTTTCTAATTTTGCACCGGGAAATGAGCTTTTATTTAACTTAGAAGTTGGTGTTGAGGTTTTACCACAGTTTTGGCTAAAAAACTCATTAAATGCATGGTATGGAGAAGATGGTATAGCAATTTTTACTGAAGAGAATTTTCTAATTAGAAAAAATTCAGCTAGACGAATCCTCTATTATCAACCTGAAATTTATTGGGAATTAGGAGGTAAGCTTTCGCTTAATGTGATAACAAAAATAGCATTAAAAGGTATGAATATGCCAACAGGAAATGTATATGGAGTAGGGCTTTCTTATAAAATGATTACAAAGAAAATTAAATTACCCAAGAGCAACATCTAAGGTCATCATAATAATAAATCCGCCAATAAACCCTAAGGTTGCTATATCCGTATACTTGTCACGTTGTGTTTCCGGAATTACCTCTTCTACTACAACAAAAATCATTGCTCCAGCTGCAAATGCTAATGCATAAGGTAAAATTGGCTGAAAAGTCATTACGGCCCAGGCACCTAATACTGCAGCCATAGGCTCTACAATTGCAGATAATTGGCCATAGTTAAAACTTTTCCATCTACTTAATCCTTGCCTCCTTAATGGCATAGATACAGCCATCCCTTCGGGGAAATTTTGAATGCCTATTCCAATGGCCAAGGCGATTGCTCCACCTAATGTTGCTCCTTCAAAACCAACAGCTGCACCTCCAAATAAAACACCAACCGCTAATCCTTCTGGAATATTATGTAGTGTTATTGCTAATACCAATAATGTAGATCGGTGCCAGTCTGTTTTGACTCCTTCCTTTTCAGATTCTCTAAAGTTAATGTGCAGGTGTGGCATAACTTTATCCAATCCATAAAGAAAAAGCGCGCCACCTAAAAAGCCTAATGCAGCAGGGATGACTTTAATGAACCCGTCTCCATCTGACATTTCAATGGCAGGACTTAATAGTGACCAAAAACTTGCAGCTACCATAACTCCTCCTGTAAAGCCAAGCATTCCGTCAAAAATCGCACGATTTATAGACTTAAAAAAGAAAACGAAAGCTGCGCCTAATGCAGTTAATCCCCACGTAAATAAAGAAGCATATAGCGCTTGTAGAACAGGACTATCAATACTCTCCACAAATGTTTTTAATTCTTCTATCATAATTTCTTAATTATCAAATTTTTACTTGCTTGATGGGATATGTTAACCGATTTTTTTCCATTAACAGAAATACTCATGGAACGATCAAAATCAACAATGTCATCGACTTTAATCTCCGATCCCAATACTAAATGAACACTTTCTAAATAATTTAAATAGCTTTTAGAGTGTTCTTTAACACCAAGAACAATTGCTTTTTTGTTTTGCTGTAAATCTGCTAAGGTCACATCTTTATGGCTATGCAGATTCCCATCTTTGTCAGGAATAGGATCTCCATGTGGATCGTATTTAGGGAATTCCAAGAAAGCATCTAATTGCTCAGTTAATTTTTTAGAATTAACGTGTTCTAACTCTTCTGCTAAATCATGCACTTCATCCCATTTAAAATTTAGTTTTTCCACTAAAAAGACTTCCCATAAACGATGATTCCGTACAATAGAAACGGCAATTTCTTTTCCCTTTTTTGTTAAATTAACTCCTTGATATTTTTTGTATTTCACTAATTTTTTATCCGATAATTTTTTTATCATATCGGTAACTGAAGATGCTTTGGTTTGAATTTCTTGAGCTATTGAATTTGTAGAAACCCCATCTTTTTCAGTAGAACTGAGCTTGAAAATGGCTTTTAAATAATTTTCTTCTGTAAAGGAATTCATGCAGTTATTTTTTACAAATATAAAATAATTAATTCGGTTGTATAAAAATAAATTTAGATAAGTCTAAAAATAATTTATATATTTGCAAAAAAAAGATGAAAAACACCGTTGTTATATTATTCATAATTCCATTATTGGGATTCTCCCAGACTGGATCTATTAAAGGGATGATCACAAGCGGAAAAGAAAGTGTTCCTTTTGCTAATATTGGGTTAGTTGGCACGTCATATGGTGCTGCTACAGATGTTAATGGGAAGTATGAGTTGAAAAACATCCCTTTAGGGATATATACGATTCAAGTTTCTAGTGTAGGGTTTAAAAACTATAAAGAGAAGATAGAGGTGAAGGCAGGAACCCCTACTATATTTAATACAACTGTTGAAAAAACTTCTGCTCAACTTGATGAATTTGTTGTTACAGGAACACTCAAAGAAATATCCATTATGGAATCTGCTGTTCCAATTAAAGTGTATAAACCAGCTTACTTTAAGAAAAACCCTACACCTGCATTGTTTGAAGCGTTACAAATTGTTAATGGAGTAAGGCCCCAAATAAACTGTAGTGTATGTAATACGGGAGATATTCATATCAATGGAATGGAGGGGCCTTACACCATGGTTACAATTGATGGTATGCCTATTGTAGGCGGTCTTTCAACCGTTTATGGTTTAAATGGAATTCCCAATAGCATGATTGGCCAAATGGAAGTCGTGAAAGGACCTGCTTCAACTTTATTCGGATCAGAGGCAGTAGGTGGTCTTATAAATGTTATTACAAAGGCTCCTGAAGATACTCCCAAATTAAGTGTCGATATTTTTGGAACTACTTGGGGAGAAATAAATACAGATGTTGGAGTCATGTTCAAGCCATCAAAAAAGATTACATCTTCTTTGGGAGTGAGTTATTTTAATTACGCTAACCCTATTGATAACAATGGAGATAATTTTACGGATTTAACGTTACAAGATAGAATATCATTATTTAACAAATGGAGTCTTAAAAGAGAAAAGAACAGGGAATTTTCTATGGCTTTTAGATACATATATGAAGATAGGTGGGGAGGTGAAATGCAATGGACTCCAGAATTTAGAGGTGGAGATAGTATTTATGGTGAGTCAATCTATACGAGTAGATATGAGGCTATTGGAAAATATCAGCTTCCTTTTAAAGAAAAGTTAATGTTAAGTTTTTCCTATTCTAATCATGACCAAAATTCAGTTTATGGAAATGTGCCCTATATTGCAGAGCAAAAAATTGGTTTTACACAGCTATATTGGGATAAAAAAATAGACGTTCATGATATCCTTATAGGTGCTGCCTATCGATTTAATTACTACGGTGATAATACTCCGGCAACACAATCAAGTGATTCGTTAAACCCTGAAAACAAACCCGATATAGCTAATCTACCAGGCATCTTCGTACAAGATGCCATAGCCCTTCATGAAAAGCATAAGATTTTACTTGGGTTAAGGTATGACAATGACTCAAGACATGGGGATATTTTTACTCCTCGATTTAATTATAAATGGTCACCAAACGATAATAATACGGTTAGACTAAGTACAGGGACCGGTTACCGAGTGGTTAACCTATTTACGGAGGACCATGCAGCGGCTACAGGAGCAAGAGAAGTTGTGGTAAATGGAACTTTAGACCCTGAAACATCTTACAATGCGAATTTAAACTACCAACGGTTTATTAATACCAATTTTGGATTTATCAATTTTGATGCAAGTGTTTTTTATACTTATTTCAATAATAAGATATCACCAGATTATGAAAGCAATCCTCAGCAAATTATATATGAAAATGTCAGTGGTTATGCTATTTCTCAAGGAGCAAGTTTTGATTTGAGTGTTAATTTTTCTGTCCCATTAAACATTAAAATAGGCGGAACCTTTATTGATGTATACGAGATGAACGAAGATGAGAATGGAGTTTTAGTAAAGGAAAAACAGTTGTTAACTGAAAATGTTTCAGGAACATATAGTGTGACTTATAAGTTTAGTAAGTCAAATATTAAAATTGACTATAGTGGTAATCTATATGGACCGATGAAATTACCATTGGTAGAAAATGACTTTAGAGCAGAATATTCTGATTGGTATAGTATTCAGAATATTCAAATAACTAAAACATTTAAGAAAAGGTGGGAAATTTATGGAGGTGTAAAGAATTTATTGAATTACACGCCACCGACTAACTCCATTTTAAGGGCTAATGATCCTTTTGATAAGAATGTGAATTCACCAGATAATCCAAATGGGTATACTTTCGATCCCTCTTATGTCTATACCACATTTCAAGGGATTAGAGGATTTTTTGGAATAAGATATACGTTAAAGTAGATTGTAGATTAGGTATATTCTTTTAAGGCCAATTTTTCACCATCAAAAACAGCATAAGAGTTGTGCTTAATCCACTCTCCAAGATTAATGTATTTAGCCTTTTCTCCTATATTAATTTCCATAGGAAGGTGACGATGTCCGAAAACAAAATAATCGATTGCATCATCTTTTTTGATGTAGTCATTACAGTAGACAATTAATTTTTCTTTTTCTTCACCATGGAAGACTTCTTCGTAATTAATGCTACTTTTTCTGCTTTCCTTACTCCAAAGATTAGCAATACTAATACCTAAGTTAGGATGAATTCGAGCGAAAGCCCATTGACAAATTTTACTCGAAAAAATAGCCTTTAACATTTTGTATGATCCTTCTCCAGGCCCTAATCCATCTCCATGACCAATTAGGAATTTTTTACCGTTGAAATCTTTGATAACGATGTCTCGAATTAACGTTATTCCGAGTTCTTTTGGGAGGTAATCAAAAATCCACATGTCATGGTTCCCTGTAAAAAAATAAATTGGAATTCCACTATCTGTTAATTCTGCAATTTTTCCTTGTAACCTGATAAAACCTTTTGGGATTGTATGTCTATATTCAAACCAAAAATCAAAAACATCTCCTACCAAGTAAATTTCTTTAGCATCGGTTTTTATTTCATCCAGCCAAGCAACTATACGTTTTTCTCGTATTAAACTCTTTTCATAATTAGGGGCACCTAAATGAAAATCGGAAGCGAAATATATCTTGTTTTTAGTACTCATTAACTATAAATCAAAATTTCTAATGATTTTAAACGGATTAAGTGTATTAATATTTAGTGTAAATCTAATCTTTTCTCCATAATTCAATTGATTAAGGTCACTTGACATATAAATGGGAAAGTATATTTCAAATATCTTAGGAACAATATTCAATGAAACACCAACATCATATGTCGCATCTGTTACCCCATCAATTTCATTTCCTTGGTCGTCTCTATCATTAAAACCGACTAAACCAAAATCAACATAAACGCTTAAGTTCTTCGTAAATAGATTACTTTTTACATTAATAGCATTTAACCACCTATCACCTGTTCTTGTTGTTGTTTGATGTTTAAATCCTCCATCATTTATTGCAAATTGCTGGTTTAGAAAACCTTCGGTAGTATTTCTTCCTAAGAAAATTTGCTCATACAAGTAATCTGAATTTCCACTTAACCCATACTCAAATCGATTGTTAGCGGGTAAGCTGTTTTTCAAAAACCTTCCGATAAAAATTCTTACGTCTAAACCAGTTTGTCTCTTTTTGTAAGCAAAATGATAATTAGCCGTTAGATCTAATTTAATAAAATCATCAGCTTGTTGTAGAGCTGCACTAACTTTAAATGGGTTAATAGGGTGTGTGCTATTTACACCAAGGGTAAATCGATTAACGTAAAAGTCTTCTATGTCAATGTCATAAATTTGGTTGGAAAAATTTGCTTTTTCTTCAAAAACATTAATGTTTTCAATGGCAAAGAAAATAGAACTGTGCTGTCTTGGCCGTTTTTTCTTAAACGTAAATTTAGCCATAGGTGTTATTTTATAATATTCTAAAATCTCTCTTCCTGAGCTATTTTGATTAGTATTAAACCTTAAGTAAGAAAAAGAAGCAGCATTGCTACCGAGTTCTATTTTTTCAAATAATGAGTTGGGATAAATGTAATAGAAAGCACTTGCATAACCGTTAATGTTTTCTGAGTTAAACGCATACATAGGTGCCAACACGTATTCAAACTTTTTAGAAGGAATTGTTGAGTTGTAAAAAGCCATTCCTAACATTCCTTTATCATTCATATTCCAACCTGCAATAGGAGTGAAGAATAATTGTGTTTTATCAGGATTTTCTATACTTCCTAACCACTGTAGACGTAACGCTTCTGTTGTTTTTAATAAACCTTTAGCTTTTAATGTATTGTTTTTACGTTTAACTTCGGGAATATCCAATTGAGCATCAATTCTGTAGTTATCAAAATCACCTCTTTTAAAAGGCACAAATTTTTTCTTACCAATTGGTTCATACCACTGTGTAGTCATAATTTCTCCATCTTTAACTCCAGAAACAGAAAAAGGACCATGAATTTTCCCTTTATTTCTAATTTTTAATAGTACATTTTCGGGGTTGGCAGTATCTTTTTTTGATCCCGCAATTTT
>JAJCYO010000121.1 GCA_029262875.1 Flavobacteriales bacterium | reverse complement strand
GAAAAGGAAAAAGTAACCAATATTATTTCGGACTTATTGGTCTCTAATGGGTTTAACGAAATGTTATCTAATTCACTAACCAAGTCAGATTATTATGAAGCAACTGCTTCCGAGTTGGTTAAGATTAAAAATCCGTTGAGTAATGAATTAGGAGTGCTAAGACAATCCATGATTTATGATGGTTTAGAAACAATAGTTTACAATCAGAATAGAAAAAATAATGACTTAAAACTATTTGAATGGGGAAAAACCTATTTCAAGAAAGCAGAAGGATTTGAGGAAGAGAGTTGGTTAAGCATGTTTGTTAGTGGCGCTGAAAATTCTGAGAACTGGAACACAAGTACTGATGATGTTAATTTCTACAATATCAAAGGTGCTACAAATGCTATTTTAGAAAAGTTTGGATTAGATAAGTTTAATTTGAAAACAGAAGAAGCAAACTTGCCATATATGGAATACGGCTTAAAATATATAGTGAATAATATTGAATTGGTTCAGTTTGGAAAAGTTGATAAACAAACCCAATCTCAATTTGATATCGATAAAGAAGTATTCTATGCTGAATTCAACCATAATAACTTGATGAAGCTAATAAGCATGAATAAAGTTGTTTATAAAGAAGTTTCTAAGTTTCCTGCGGTAAGAAGAGATTTAGCATTGTTAATTGATAAGAGTTTGGATTATGAGACGATTAAAAAGTTGGCCATAAAGCAAGATAAAAAACTCTTAAAATCGGTTAATTTATTTGATGTATATGAAGGCAAGAATTTAGCAGAAGGGAAAAAATCTTATGGTGTAAGTTTTAAGTTTCAAGATGAAGGTAAGACATTAACTGATTCTCAAATTGATGGGGTGATGGCAAAAATTATAAAGTCATTAGAAACCGAATTACAAGCTCAGCTGAGATAAAACTATTGAACAATAAAAAGCCCTACTATATTGATAGTAGGGCTTTTTTGTATTTAGATAAGGCTTATTTTGTAAGCATTACTTTTTTGGTAATAGAACCGTTTTCAGTGTCAATCGTTACAAAATAAACACCCTTAGCGTTTGTTGTAAGATCAATAATCGTTTTACTTCCATTAACATGGTTTGTAGCAACAACATTACCAACAACATCAACAACGGAATAGTTAAATTCTTTAACATCATTGATGCTAATAGAAATTACACCATTTGTTGGGTTAGGGTAAATTGCAATATCACTTCCAACCAAAGGATTTTCATCCACTCCAACTGCACAAGGAGTTGGTGGTGGAGTAACTGTAAATTCCGATTGATCAAAACCAATACCTTTAATGAAGTTCCATTGAGTACCAGTTAAAGCATCTGATAACGGAGATCCTCCAATTGCAGTAGCATAAACAATTGGCAATTCCCATTGCTTATCGCCTCCATTTTCAATTACATCAACAGCAACAGTTTGGTAAGCAGCAACAAAGTCAGAATTGTTACCGTTACTTAAATTCATGACTGGTGTCCACATACCTGAAGTTAAATCATGACCTGTAGACCAAACTTGAGGAAACTCTCTAGTTGTACTTAGTGTAGCGTCAGAACCAATCCAAGAGTAAAATATTTTTGTTCCATCCTGACTTCTTGAAGCTTGAGGTCTAACAAAATGGCTTAAACCACTTGTAGAAACATCCCAAGGGTGGTCATCTACATAAATAGAATCAATAAAAGTAACATCCCATCCACCAGTACTGTTTGTAGCAACTTCGTATAAACCTTGAGTTTGAATTGCTCCAAAAATAAATCCAGATGAATCTTGAACATCAGAAAAACCAGACAATACTTCAGCAAAAATTCTCAATTGATTGTTTGCATCTACAACAATGTCAAAAGAACTGAAAAAAGGTCTTTGAATTGCTGGGTTAGTATTCAAAGGTTGAATCATACATTGGAAAGTTGGGTCAGTAGAAAAATCAAAATCTGGCATAACAGCCCAATTAGCTCCACCATCAGTAGTTTTCACTACATAAGGTCTACGCATTGTATTGTTTGTTCCATTAGAATCAGCTCCAATCATTACCATATAACCTGTCATTCCATCAATAGACCAAGCCATATTCATTAATCCAGCAATGTTAGTACTAGGACCATTTAAGTTGTCAGTATACCATCCTGGCACAATAGTATCCGTAGTCCAGTCAAAAGAGTTGGTACCACCGTTCCAAACACCTCGGTTAATAAAATAGTCATGGCTAGACCCTAAAAAGTCATCGCTAGTTAAACCAGTATTGTTACTATTCGTAGAGGCATAAAAAGCATCGCCTAAAGCAGTAACATATAACCCTCCAGCTCCCCATTCATTATTGTCATTGGCTGCTCCAACTTGAGAATTAGAGATGTAGGTTTCATCTAAATTAGAGCCATCAAATTTTGCAGTAGCTCTAAATGTTTTTGCCCAACCATTAGTTGCTGCAGCATTGTTAGCTAATGAAGGTCCAACATTTACAATATAAGCGTCTGTAGTGTTAGCTGTTGGTGCATAAATACCAACGTTTGGATACCTGTTACCATTACTGTTACCACCATCTAACCCCGGTGTAGTTTGAAACGGATTAACGGTCCATGTAGCACCACCATCCGTTGAATAATCAAAGGATATGATACCTGAACCACCTGCCGCTTGGTCATTTTGACGGTGTACAAAGGCTACGGTATTAATAGTTGGGTTATAAACCACTTGATTTTGTCTATCTCCTAAAGTAGAGAATACGTTGTAAGATGTCCCGAGCAAAATGGTCGAAGCCGCTTTTTCATTTGGGACAGTCGTTTGCTTAATTGGAACATTATTGGATTCCTGATCGATGATTGCCGCTCTGTCTGCATCACGATAAACCGCTTTGCTCAAATCTTGTGCATTAACAGAAGCCGCAAATATAGCCACAGAGGCTAATAGTAAATACTTTTTCATAATTTTTTGTTTAGTTAGTAATTTGTTTATTAATGAGATGCAAATATAATGAATAGATGTTTATTGTCGACTAATTATTTGATTATCGGTATTAAATTATTAAATTCGTGTTCTCAATTAAACTAAACAAAAAAATAAACACTAAACTAAAAATTAAAAAAAGATGAAAAAACTTTCGCTATTTATGATGTTAACCATGATAGGAACAATGAGTTTCGCACAGGTTATATTTCAGATTCAGGCACCTTCTACGCCTGTAGCATTGCAAAACACAACTTATCCATTGACGTGGGCAGATCCTGCTGGAGGAGATTGGGCAACACCCGATTTAAATATTCCTGCAAACTCTGTTACTGCGCCATTAGAATTTGTAGATGATGGAGATGGACCAACATTAGATGCAAACGGCAACCCTTTAGGGCAAGATGCATGTACTCCATTAATAAACAATTTAACAGGTAAAATTGCCGTATTGTATAGAGGGGCATGTGAGTTCGGATTTAAAGCTGAACAAGCTCAGGATGCAGGTGCAGTTGCAGTTATTATCATCAATCATACTGGTGCACCAGTTGGAATGGGAGGCGGTACAAATGGACCAAACGATACAATTCCTGTAATTATGATTTCTGAGCAAGATGGAGATAACCTTAAAGCTGATATCGCTGCTGGTACTATTACTCAAGCCTTTATTGGTAATAAAGCTGGTATTTTTGCTGATGATTTAGGTATTCGTGGTGATGAGGTGATGAGAGCCAGAAGATTTTCTAATTTAGCTGGGTTATCTCAAAATGCTTCTGAATTTAGTGTTCCTGTAGGTGCATGGGTGCGAAACATTGGTAACCAATCACAAACTGGAGCAACGTTATCCGCCACAATTGATAATGGTTCTCAAATATATAACCAAAGTGCTACTGTACCTACATTAGCTCCTGGAGATTCAGCATGGGTTTCATTACCTACTTTTTCTCAGGCTTCATACCCAGTAGGAGTGTATACTATGGATTATACGGTTGCTACAAATCCTAACCCAGATGGGGAGCCAAGCGATAATGTCATTGATGCTACCTTTATGATTAGTGATTCTATATATGCTTACGGAAAATTTGATGCTCAAGGTGTTCCTGTCGCTAATCAAGGGTTTACTGCTTCTGGTTTTACAAATGAGTTCGAAGCTTGTATAGCTTTTCAAGACGCAAATGCTAGTAGAATGCGATCTATTGGGATGACAGCTCAATTAAGTAGTGTTGGTGCGGTTCCATTGACTAATGAATTTATTGAAGCTACTGTATATCAATGGGATGATGTATTTACTGATATTAATGATCCAGGTTTAAACTTTAGTGTAATAACTGAATTGGATGCTGCGTTTTTTGTGTACGGTTCCGATTTACAAAATGTACCAGTGTTTGTTGCCCATAGTGCTCCAATAACACTAATAGATAATACGCGCTATTTATTTTGTATAACTACTCCATTTGTAGATGATCAGGGTGGTAATGGACTGAATGCTACGTTTGTTGCCTATAATACTGATTTAGGATATTCAGTAACTCAAGATGACGGTGTTTCTGGCGCTAATGGAGCTCACTTACAACCTAGTACCCCAATAGATGTTGATGGTGGATGGTCTCTCAATGGATTTGGGTTGGATGTTACACCGACTATATCAGTTCAAATGGATTTAGTGACTGGCGTTGAAGAATTGAACAACGAAATTACTGTTGTTCCTTTCCCTAACCCAACAGTTGATGTGTTAAACATTCCAGTTGGAGACAGAAACGGAAACGCTACTATCGAAATTTTTGATGTAGCTGGTAAATTAGCGATGACTAAAACAGTAACATTTACTAACAACCAAACATTAACGTTAGATGTATCTAACTTATCAAATGGTTCTTATGTTGCTAACATGATATTTGAAGATGGTACAGCTAAATTTAACGTAGTTGTAAACAAATAATATTAAGTTTTACTTATACAAACCCTTGAGCTTGACTCAAGGGTTTTTTTTATGCCTTCTTTTTTGTAGTCTGATTTTCTTAATAGTATACTAATAAACAAATTAGTGGTAATTTTAGGGTTTTGAAAACTATCTTAGGATACTGACAGAAAATTTAGGAACATGAAAAATGCGATAACAGTTGATTTAGAAGATTGGTACCAAGGGGTAGGAATTCCTGTTTCGGAATGGGAGAACTATGAAAAAAGGTTAAGAATAGGTTTTGATAAGTTGATGAGCTTATTTAAAAAACACAATGTTAAAGCTACCTTTTTTATACTGGGGAAAGTCATTGAAGATCATCCTGACATCATACAAGAGATCATAGATGACGGTCATGAAATTGGTTGCCATGGGTATTCTCATAAAGAGGTTTTCTTAATGGACAAAGCGGCTTTCGAAAAAGAAATCAGTCACTGTGAAGATTTAATTAAACCCTTTAATACATCTTATGTAGGGTATAGAGCACCTTATTTTTCTATTGATGCCAGAAGTTTGTGGGCGATAGATGTCCTTAAATCTCATGATTTTCAGTATGATTCCAGTATTTTCCCTGGAGACAGTAAGAGAACAGGAATACCAGGTTTCCGAAGAGATATTCATAAATTAGAAAATGGGTTAACAGAAGTTCCCATATCAACATTTAAAGTAGGGAGTTTAGATTTCGCATTAGGAGGCGCATATTTTCGAATACTTCCATATAAGTACATTACCAAAACAATTCGAAAAATTAATAAACAACGACCAGGAATGTTGTATATTCATCCATGGGAGTTAGATCCAGAGCATCCTTATCTATCGTTTTTATCAAAACGAAGAAGGATACCACATTACTGGAATTTAAATAAAACAGAAAAAAAGTTGGATAGACTTTTAGGAAATGGGAAATTTGTTCCCTTGATAGACATAGTAAAACAAAATGAAAATGGATAATACAGTAGCGAATAAGGATAGTCAAGAAGTTAAATCTTTTTTTGATGGTTATGCAAGTGACTTTGATAGTATATATGGACATACTGATAAAAGAGGTCCTGTAGATAAATTAGCGGATAAATGGTTTCGTAAAGTAATGGTTTTAAGGTTTGAAGAAACGTTAAAACGAAGTGTGAATGCATCAATAAACAGTATAATTGATATAGGTTGTGGACCAGGCTTGTATTGTGTTGAGTTTTTAAAACAAGGGAAAGAAGTAATGGCTATCGATTTAGCTGAGAACATGCTTTCTATTGCTAAAGGACATGTTCAAAAACATGCTAATGATAAATCAAGTATGATAACATATTTACATGCAGACTATTTAGAGTACAACTTTGATAAGAAATATGATGCGGCTTGTTTGATGGGGCTTTTTGACTATATCAAAGATCCAGTTGCGTTATTTGAAAAACTAAAAAAAGATATCAATAAGGAAGTTTACGCTAGTTTTCCTAAAGATGGTGGTTTCTTAGCTTGGCAAAGAAAAGTTCGCTATAAAATGAGAAATTGTCCACTATATCTTTACACATTAGATGATATTAAAACTATTATGCATAAAACTGGTCTTGACGGGAAATATGAGGTCGTAGATTGTGAGAGAGGGTACTTTGTTAAAGTTGACGTGGCATAGAAAAATACAACACTATAAAAAAGCCTTTAAGTCTGACTCAAAGGCTTTTTTATAATTTAAAGAATATTATCATCAACAATGTTTGGTAAGGTTACCTTAAGGTTAGGAGTTCTTTCCATTTCTCTTTTAATAGCAAACATGGCTTCCTTATTTCTTGCCCAACTTCTGCGAGCAATACCATTATTAACATCCCAGAAAAGCATAGACTTTAGTCTTCTGTCCGCATCGGCAGAACCATCTAAGGTCATACCGAAACCACCATTGATTACTTCTCCCCAACCAACACCACCACCATTATGGATGCTTACCCAAGTTGCACCCCTAAATGAATCACCAATAACATTGTGAATGGCCATGTCAGCGGTAAACTGAGAACCGTCATAAATATTAGAGGTTTCTCTGTAAGGAGAATCTGTTCCAGATACATCATGATGGTCTCTTCCTAAATTAACAGGAGCAGAAAGTGTTCCATCAGCAACAGCATTATTAAAAGCTTCTGCAATTTTCATTCTTCCTTCAGAGTCAGCATATAATATACGAGCTTGAGAACCTACTACCAATTTGTTTTCCTGAGCCCCTTTTATCCAGGTAATGTTGTCTTGCATTTGCTGTTGAATTTCTTTTGGAGAACTTACCATAATCTCTTCTAAAACGTTGCATGCAATGTCATCTGTAAGTTGTAAATCTTCAGGTTTACCCGAAGTACAAACCCACCTAAAAGGTCCAAAACCGAAATCGAAACACATTGGTCCCATAATGTCTTGGACGTAAGAAGGGTATTTAAAATCAATACCATTCTCAGCCATTATATCGGCTCCTGCTCTACTTGATTCTAACAAAAAAGCATTTCCGTAATCGAAAAAATAAGTACCTTTTGCTGTATGTTTGTTTACCGCATCAGCATGTCTTCTTAATGTTTCCTGAACCTTCTCTTTAAAAAGTTCAGGGTTGTTTGCCATCATTTCATTACTTTCTTCAAAACTTATTCCAGCAGGATAATAACCACCGGCCCAAGGATTGTGTAATGATGTTTGATCAGACCCTAAGTCAACATAAATGTTCTCCTCATCAAACTTTTCCCAAACATCAACAATGTTTCCATCATAAGCGATAGAAACTACTTCTTTATCAGCTTTTGCTTGGGTAACTCTTGCGCATAATTCATCTAAATCTTTAATTACTTCATCAACCCAACCTTGTTCATGTCTTTTATACGTAGCATCAGTGTTGACTTCTGCAGTCACAGAAACCACTCCGGCAATATTCCCTGCCTTTGGTTGAGCACCACTCATTCCTCCTAATCCTGAAGTTACAAATAGCTTTCCTTTGGTTCCTTTATCATCAATCTTTCTACAACCGTTTAAAACAGTAATGGTAGTTCCATGTACAATTCCTTGCGGACCAATATACATGTAAGAACCAGCAGTCATTTGCCCATATTGAGTAACACCCAAAGCATTAAATTTTTCCCAATCATCTGGTTTAGAGTAATTTGGAATCATCATTCCGTTAGTAACCACAACTCTTGGAGCATCTTTATGTGATGGGAATAACCCCATAGGGTGACCAGAATACATAACTAATGTCTGCTCATCTGTCATTTCAGATAGGTATTGCATGCACAATAAATATTGTGCCCAGTTAGAAAAAACGGCCCCATTGCCACCGTAAGTAATTAACTCATGCGGGTGTTGAGCAATAGCATAATCCAAATTGTTTTGTATCATTAACATGATGGATTTTGCTTGAGTTGATTTCCCAGGGTATTCATTGATAGGTCGCGCATACATTCTGTATTCAGGTCTGAACCTGTACATGTATATTCTTCCATACTGCTCTAATTCTTCCTTAAACTCTGGAAGCAATTTCACATGATGCTTAGCGTCAAAATACCTTAAAGCATTTTTTAAAGCTAATTTTTTTTCATCAGCAGATAGTATCTCTTTTCGTTTTGGAGCATGGCTAACCGATAGATCTAATTCTTTGAATGAAGGAATTTCGTTAGGAATACCTTGCTGTATTTGTTGTTTGAAATCTAATGTTTCTTGCGTTTGCATATGTTTGATTTTAAAATTGATAAATAATGTTTTGAATTATTTATCAATAGCTACGGGTAGCGAGAGTTACATCTAAAATCAATTGTGCTAATTGCAATTTGATATGTCAACTTATCGGAAATCATTTTTCTATTCTACCTGTTTTTTTATCATAACCATAAGGACAATGTTTGCAACCATTTTGACAACAATAACCTCTCTTCAGTAAATACTTCTCAGTAAAAATAATATAACCTTCCTCACTGTAGTAGTATTCGTCTTTTTCTAAGTCATTTGTTTTTGAAAACTCATCCATATGTTCGTAGTAAAGTTACAAAGATTAAGATGAAAAGCTGGCTTAAGAGAATAAAAACAGGCAGTTATTATTCTTTAAGTTTATCTTTTAATTGGGTAATTATTTCTTTTTGATTTTGGATGATTTCATTAAGGAGTTCATTCTCACGCTCCACCTTCTTTATCCTTTCAGTTAAACTAGAATAGTCAACACCTTTTTCTTTTACCATATTTTCTGAACTAAAATCATCAGTAAAATGTGATACAGAAACATTCAGTGCATTAGCTATCTCTGTTAGTGTGAAAAAATTGACTTTTGAAGTAACTTCAATATGAGAAATTAAAGTACGTGTTCTATTTATTAAATCAGCAAGCTCTTGTTGGCTAATTCCCTTCTCTGCCCTTAACACTTTTATTTTCTTTCCAATATCCATTTGACAATAATATTTATTTAAATATTGTCAATTCGCTAATATTGTTGTCTATTGGACAATTTTTGCCAATTATATTGTGTTAATTTACGAAAAAGGGGTGCTTATGACAACAATTGAACCAATAAAATTACTGATAGTAGATGATAGCCTAATGGTTGTTGATGCGCTAAAGCAGCTGTTTAAGGAATCAAAAAGTATAGAAATTATTGGAATTTGTTCTGATGGTAGTGAAGTATTGTCATTTGTACAACGAAATAGGACGGATGTCATATTTATGGACATTAAAATGAAAAGAATGGACGGTTTTACAGCAATAAGAGAAATAAAGGATTACGATTCAAAAATTAAGATAATCGGATTTTCACTAATTAGCCATCGCCTTTTTATTAATAAAGTAATAAATATGGGAGCAGATGGTTTTATCTCAAAATATGAGGCAGACAAGGAATTAATGTTACAAGAATTAGATAGGGTAATGAGCCTGTAAATATTATTTTTAATTTTGCCCCTGATGTTTGAGGTTAATGAAAATAATATTCCTTTAGTTCCCATTCAAGAAGATTTTCTCTCCAAGAAAAACATTGAGTTATACCTATTACGAGAAGATTTAAACCATCCAGAAATATCTGGGAACAAATGGAGGAAATTAAAATACAACCTTAAAGAAGCAAAGAAAGAAGGACATACTCAACTCTTAACTTTTGGAGGAGCATTTTCCAATCACATTGCCGCAACTGCCGCTGCAGGACGTGAGTTTGGATTTGAAACAATAGGAATAATAAGAGGAGAAGAAACATTGCCATTAAATGCTACATTAGCATTAGCGAGAGAAAATGGAATGACATTTAAATACGTTTCAAGAGAGCAGTATAGAGAAGAGAATAAATACGACAAAACATTCATAAAAAGCTTGGAACAAGAATATGGTAAATTTTATATCATCCAAGAAGGAGGATCAAATGCATTAGCAGTTAAGGGATGTACAGAAATCGTTCATAATATTAATGTAGGGTACGATGTGATTTGTACCGCTTGTGGAACAGGTGGAACAGTTGCAGGGGTGATTGCTTCAGTTGATAGGGATAAGCAAGTTTTAGGTTTCCCAGCCTTGAAAGGGGGTGCGTTTTTGAAAGACGATATTGAACAATTATTAACAGCGTATACCAATGATTTGAATAGTGAAGTGGAAAATGAAAATTGGCATTTAATTACTGATTACCATTTTGGAGGCTTTGCAAAAGTTAAACCTGAATTGGTGAGTTTCATCAAAAGGTTTAAAAAAGAGCATCATATTTTACTGGATTTTATCTATACAGGAAAAATGCTTTTTGGCTTATATGATATGATCAAAAACTCTAATCAATTTGATGATAAGAGGATAATTGTGGTCCATACTGGCGGAATTCAAGGGAATAAAGGGTTTGAAGAAAGGCTGAAGATTACAATATAATCAAAAACAGGCTGTTAATATCTTACTGAGGCACGCAAATTGTTTGTTGTTATCAATGATAACTTTGTGGGAGATTGGATATAAGGTGAAAAAGGCAGTTTACATATTTATTATTTTTTTAATGGGGTTTAATACACTTTCGTCACAACCTGCCGAAAGACGTATTACTAGAGAAGAGTATATTGAAATATACAAAGACGATGCTATTAGAGAAATGATGAAGTCTGGTGTTCCTGCCAGTATAACCTTAGCTCAGGGCATTTTAGAATCTGGAGATGGCAATAGTCCGTTAGCTGTTTATGCAAAAAATCATTTTGGAGTAAAGTGCCATTCAGACTGGAAAGGAGAATCTATGCGTTTGGATGATGATGAGAAAAATGAATGTTTTAGAAAATACGAGACAGTTTATGAATCATTTAGAGATCATTCTGATTTTTTAGTGACGAGATCACGCTATGACTTTTTGTTTGAATTAAAAATAACTGATTACAAAGGCTGGGCGAAAGGATTGAAAAAAGCGGGTTATGCTACCAATCCTAAATATGCCGACATGTTAATTATGTTAATTGAAAAAAATGATTTAAGCCAATATGATAATTATGCTAAAGTACCTCCGAGGAAATTATCAAAAAAACGAACGCCTAAAATGTTGGCTTCAAGTAAAAAATCACACCAGATAAAATTACACAACAACATTAAATACATAAAAATAAAAGAAGGAGATACCTTTTATGGAATTTCTAAAGATCATGAAATGAATCTTTGGCAAATTTTAAAATACAATGATTTGAATAAGAACGATGTGCTAAAAGCAGGAGACATTATATACCTACAGCCAAAGAGAAACAAAGCAAAAGAAGAATATCACATTGTTAAGAAAGGGGAGACCATGCGAGATATTTCTCAACTCTATGGCGTAAAGCTGAAAAAGCTATATAAAAAGAACTTACTTATTATGGGTACCCAACCCAATACAGGAGACAAAATTTTCTTGAAGAAGAAAAAAAATTAATTCAACGATTACAATCCCCATTCAGTCGATTTTTTTTTAATCAAAATGATTTAATGTTTACTTTTCGGTAAAATTTAATTTTTGTTTAAAAGAGATACATTTGGTCAGCTTATATTTTTACGAAAATTAGTTATTCGAATTTTTGGAACAATTACCTATATTCGGTTTAATAAAAAGAACATTCCTAAAATAAAAGGAGCAGAAATTATTCAGGACTTACCAAAAGAGAAGGTCCTTTTTGTTTCAAATCATCAGACTTATTTTGCAGATGGTGCTTTTATGTTTCATGTAATTCACAGTTCATTAGATGGCTTCCCGAACAAGGTAAAGCTGAAGTCAATATTGAAGGTGATGAAAACCAATTTATTTTTTGTAGCGGCAGAAGAAACGATGAAGTCTGGGATATTACCTAAAATACTTGGATTAGCTGGAGCGGTAAGCATCAAGAGAACATGGAGAGAAGCAGGCAAAGAAATTAAAAGAAAGGTAGATGCCAAGGATACCGATAGTATAGAAAAAGCATTAAATGCGGGTTGGGTAGTTACTTTTCCGCAAGGAACAACAAGGGCTTTTGCAGAAGGAAGAAAAGGAACAGCACATATTATAAAGAATTATAAACCAATTGTTGTGCCGGTGGTAATTAATGGCTTTAGAAGGGCGTTCGATAAAAAAGGATTATTCATTAAAAAGAAAGGAACGGAGTTGCAAGTTACCATCAAAGAACCATTGATAATGGATTACAATGATAACGTAGAGAATGTGCTCCATAAAGTGATGGATGCCATTGAGCAAAGTAAGAAATTTGAATGGAGGTCAAATAATTAATCCAGCGATTGAGTAGGATCATTTGATAACTCAATCATCTTAGCGTATTGTTCTGGCGTAAGATCATTGAAATAAAAATTAACCGGATTAATAGGGTTGTCGTTTTTTCTTACCTCATAATGGCAATGAGGTCCAACTGATTTTCCTGTGTTTCCTACATATCCAATTACGTCTCCTCTTTTCACTTTTTGACCCACTTTAACAGCCATCTTACTCATATGAGCATAAAGTGTAACATATCCATATCCATGCTTTATTCTTACATGATTTCCATAACCTCTTGAAGCTGCATCCGCTTTTATAACCTTTCCATTTCCAGTTGCATAAATAGGAGTACCTCTTGGAGCTGTAAAATCCATTCCAGCGTGAAACTTAGGTGTTTTGTAAACAGGATCAGTTCTATATCCAAATCCACTCGCCATTCTTGTTAAATCCTCGTTAGACACAGGTTGAATTGCTGGTAAAGTAGCTAACATCTCTTCCTTTTTCTTGGCCATTTCAAACACTTCATCAAACGACTTAGATTGGATGTACAGCTGTTTAGACAACTTGTCTAATTTTTCTGCAGTTTTAATAATCAATTCAGAATCATTGTATCCTTCCAATTCTTTATATCGATTAACCCCTCCGAATCCAGCTTTTCTAATTTCATCAGCAATAGGTTCAGCTTCAAAAATTACACGGTAAATGTTATCATCTCTATGCTGAACATCTTCCATAACAGTAGCAAGCTGCTCAAGTTTTTTATTCAAGATCACATATTGAGATAACATTTGAGCATTGTCTCTTTTCAACTGTTTCTCTTTTGGAGAATCTATAAAAGTATAAGCTAAACCATAAATAACCACGCCAATAACTAACCCAGCGCCAAGAAATAGAGAAGACCTCACAATCTTATCCCTTAGCGTACGCTCAATTTTATCGTAACTTAAAGTATGTGGATTATATCTATATTTTGCTTTAGCCATTAAATAATATATGCTAATTTTGACCACAAATTTAATCATTTAAAAATAATAACCTGAAGATAAGTAACCGTTAACGGTTAATTAACAATTTTTAACAATATGATTTCCAGAGAGATACGTGCTAAATACTTGGAATTTTTCAAAAGTAATCAACATCAGGTGGTAACTTCTGCACCAATGGTGGTAAAGAACGATCCAACCCTTATGTTTACCAATGCTGGGATGAATCAGTTCAAAGATTTGTTTTTGGGAAATTCGGAAATAAAACACGCTCGAATCACAGATACTCAAAAATGTTTAAGAGTATCAGGAAAGCACAATGATTTAGAAGAAGTTGGAGTGGATACCTACCATCATACGATGTTTGAGATGTTGGGGAATTGGAGTTTTGGTGATTATTTTAAGAAAGAAGCCATTGAATGGGCATGGGAATTATTGGTTGATGTTTACGGTATAGACAAGAATAAACTTTACTTCACTGTTTTTGAAGGTGATGAAAAAGATGGCACTTTATTAGATACAGAAGCGTATGATTTATGGAAAGCCATTTTAGCTAAAAATGATATTCCAGAAAGTCATATTTTAAAATGTGACAAGAAAGATAATTTTTGGGAAATGGGTGATACTGGTCCTTGTGGACCATGTTCAGAAATTCACATCGATTTAAGAAGTGACGAAGAAATTGCTGAAACTCCTGGATTGGCTTTAGTCAATGAAGACCATCCTCAAGTGGTGGAGATTTGGAATTTGGTATTTATGGAGTTCAACAGAATGGCAAGTGGAGAATTAAAGCCATTACCCAATAAACATGTTGATACAGGGATGGGGTTTGAGCGTTTAGCGATGGTGTTACAAGGCAAAAAATCCAATTACGATACCGATGTTTTTGGCCCTCTTATTGAAAAAATTTCTAACATTTCAAGAGTACCTTATAATTATACATTAGATACATCAATAGATACTGATGTAGCCATTCGGGTAATAGCAGATCATACAAGAGCTGTTGCTTTTTCTATTGCTGACGGACAATTGCCTTCTAATACTGGAGCTGGTTATGTTATTCGAAGAATTTTAAGAAGAGCCATTCGTTACGGCTACAGTTTTTTGGCTTTAACCGACCCATTTATCAATGAATTGGTTGAAGTTTTAGTAGCACAAATGGGAGCAGCTTTTCCAGAATTAAAAGCGCAACAAGAATTGATAACCAAAGTAATCAAAGAAGAAGAAGAGAGTTTCTTAAGAACATTGGCAAAAGGTTTGAACAGGTTTGGATTGTACGTTGCAAGCGCTGATGATAAAATGGTAGATGGAAAATTTGCTTTTGAGTTGTACGATACCTTTGGTTTTCCAATAGATTTAACTGAACTAATGGCAACTGAAAGCGGATTTAGAGTTGACATGCCTGGATTTACAGAGGAGTTGAATAAGCAAAAGGAGCGCTCCAGAGCCGCTACGAAAATAGAGGCAGATGATTGGGTAGAGTTGAGAGAAGATGATGTTGAGGAGTTTATCGGTTATGATTATACCGAGGCAGATATCTCTATTACAAAATATAGAAAGGTTTCTGCTAAAGGAGAAGAGTTCTATCAATTGGTGTTTAACTTAACACCATTTTATCCCGAAGGTGGTGGACAGATTGGAGATACTGGTTACATTGAATTTAATGATGAGAAAGTTGAAATTTTCAACACAAAAAAGGAGAATAATTTAATTGTGCACTTTTCTAAAGTGTTACCTCAAGATGTGAATGCACAATTTATTGCTGTAGTAGATGAAAGTATTAGGGATTTAACTGCTCGAAATCATACCGCTACTCACTTAATGCATCAAGCTTTGCGAGAAGTTTTAGGAACACATGTGGAGCAAAAAGGATCCTTAGTGAATTCAGAATATTTACGTTTTGATTTTTCTCATTTTCAAAAAGTAACTGATGAAGAGATTCAAAAAATAGAAGACTTAGTAAACAGCAGAATTCAAGAAAATTTTGAATTAAACGAGTACAGAGCAATTCCAATTAAAAAAGCTGAAGAAAAAGGAGCGATGATGTTGTTTGGCGAGAAGTATGGAGATGTTGTTCGCATGATTGAGTTTGGAGATTCAAGAGAACTTTGCGGTGGTATACATGTTAATTCAACGAAGGAGGTTGAACTGTTTAAGATAAAAGGAGAAGGATCTGTAGCATCTGGGATTAGAAGAATAGAGGCCTTGACCTCTGAGGGAGCTGGTTTGTTTTTGAAGGATAAGATAGAGATTATAGAAAAAAATTACCTTGATGGGCTTATTAATAAAGATGTTTTTGATCAAATTAGAAATATTGAGAAAGAACTATTTGACGATTACAAAAAGATTGGAAACTTACCTGATATAGAAGTTTTTGAGCCAAAAAAAGGCGTGATGGAAGGCGATGCAATTAATAAAGCAATTGTTGATTTTACTAAAATCAAAATGCCAGGAAACATTATCGATGCTTTAACAGCTAAAAAGAAAGAGCTATCGAAAGCAGGAAAACAAGGAAACAAGGAACAAACAAAAGCAGTTAAAGAGCAATTGCTTACACAGGTAGAAGCTCAAAATGGCATTAATGTAATTGCTCAAAAAATTGAGCTAAGAGATAGCGCTGCCATTAAAGATTTAGCGTTTCAATTAAAAGGACAAGTGGAAAATTTGTTCTTAGTATTAGGAGCTGAGGTCAATGGTAAACCTAGTTTAACCATTGTTGTTTCTGATGATTTATCCAAAGAAAAAGACCTCCATGCAGGTAACATTATTAGAGAAGCAGCCAAAGAAATGCGAGGAGGTGGAGGAGGTCAGCCATTTTTTGCCACAGCAGGTGGTAGTGATGTTTCTGGTTTAGAAGCAGCCATTGAAAAAGCAAAGAGCTTTTTGAATTAAAATCTTCTGAAAACCAAGTATTTGGTCAGCCTATATGGCCATTCATCCAATTAATTGTATGTAGCAACATTAATTGTAACTATTTGCCTAATTTAGTGCTTCTTTAGAAAATCAGGCACGTGATTAAAAAGATTTTATTTTCAACTTTAATGCTTTCATTGCTAAGCTTTGCAATGCATAAGTACTATGTATCCATTACAGAGGCAGAGTATAATGCAGAAAGCAAAATTTTTGAAATTTCCATTAAATTTATTGGCCATGATTTGGAAAAAGCACTTTCCGTTGCTGGTGCTCCAGATTTGTTTTTAGGAACACCAAAAGAAATTGAAAAAGCAGATTACTATTTGAAGCAATACATAGACAAACGATTTCACATGGTAGTTGATGGAAAGAGTTTAGCTTATAAATTTGTTGGGAAAGAAATCAATAACGATGATTTTATTTATTGTTTTATTCAATCCAATGTAATAGAAACACCGAAAAAAGTGACCATTAAAAACACCTTGCTTACAGAGGTTTTTAATGATCAAGCAAATACGGTTTACTTAAAAGTAGGAGACCAAAAAATAAATTATTCATTGAACAAAGGCAAAGTGAGTGAGACTCACGAAATAAAATAACAGGCATGATGAGATATATTGTATTAGCATTAATTATGGGAGTAGGACAATTGTTCGCTCAAGAGAATTATAACTATAACAAGTTTAAGCAACTTAAAGAAGAGTTGGCAACACCTAACGTGTACAGAACGGCATCTGGTGCACCTGGGCATAAATACTATCAGCAAAAAGCGAGCTATGTAATCAACTTGACGTTGGATGACGAAAACCAAAAAATTACAGGAAAAGAAACCATTACCTATAAGAATAATTCTCCTGATAAGTTAGAATATTTGTGGATTCAGTTGGACCAAAACATGAGGGCCAAAGATTCTGATACGAAATTGGTTCAAGGTTATAGTATTGATAAATCTATGAGCTTTAATGATATTGCTCGTTTACACAATGATTTTGATGGTGGATTTAAATTGAATTATGTACAAAGTAGTTCAGGTAAAGATTTAAAATACACAGTTAACAAAACCATGATGCGTATTGATTTACCAACACCTTTGGCGGCTGGAGCATCCATTTCAGTCAAAATAGGATGGTGGTATAACATTAACAATAGAGATGAAATAGGCGGTCGTTCAGGGTATGAATATTTTGAAGAAAATGACAATTATTTATACACCATTGCACAGTTTTACCCAAGAATGGCAGTATACAATGAAGTAGAAGGATGGCAGCACAAACAATTTTTAGGAAGAGGGGAGTTTACTTTACCTTTTGGTGATTACAAAGTAAACATTACTGTTCCTTCAGATCACGTTGTTGGAGCAACAGGGGTGTTGACCAATGCAAATTCTATTATGACTTCCAAGCAAAAGGAAAGATTTAGAAAAGCTCAAACAGAATACAAAACACCTGTGTTAATTGTTACGCAAGAAGAAGCCGAAGCAGCTGAAAAGAAAAAAGCAACAGGAACAAAAACGTGGTCATTTAGTGCGACCAATGTGAGAGATTTTGCATTCGCGAGTTCACGTAAGTTTATTGTAGATGCCATGACGGTGAAGTACAATGGAAAATCTACCATGGCGATGAGTTATTACCCTAAGGAAGGAAACCCACTATGGGAACAATACAGTACAAGAGTTGTTGCCCATACGATTGCTTCTTACTCCAAACATACTTGTGATTATCCTTATCCAGTTGCTATTTCAGTACATTCTAAAAGTATAGGAATGGAGTACCCAATGATCTGTTTTAACGGTGGAAGACCAGAAAAAGATGGAACATATTCAGAACGTACAAAGTATGCGATGATAGGCGTAATTATTCACGAAGTGGGGCACAATTTTTTTCCAATGATTATTAACTCTGATGAAAGACAATGGACTTGGATGGATGAAGGGTTAAATACCTTTACCCAGTACTTATGTGAACAAGAATGGGAAAGAGGTTATCCTTCAAGAAGAGGTCCAGCCCATAAAATTGTGGATTACATGAAAGGAGATAAAAGATACATTTCTCCAATTATGACGAATTCAGAATCGATTCAACAGTTTGGAAACAATGCGTACGGAAAACCTGCTACTGCTTTAAACATATTAAGAGAAACTGTGATGGGAAGAGAATTGTTTGATTTTGCTTTTAAAACCTATGCAGAAAGATGGAAATTAAAACATCCAACACCGGCAGATTTCTTTAGAACAATGGAAGATGCTTCAGGAGTAGATTTAGATTGGTTTTGGAGAGGTTGGTTTTTCACTACCGATCACTGTGATATGGCCATTGAAAATGTAGAGTGGTTTAAAATTGACACCAAAAATCCTGATGTTGAAAAAGCAATTGCAAAAGAATTAAAAGAGGCAGAGCCGGTACACATTGGTGTAACAAGAAATAAAACGGAGCTGAAGGAAGTTTACAGTGAAAAAGACCCTGAAATTCTTGATTTCTATAACAAGTATGATCCTTTTGAGGTGACATTGGTAGACAAAGAAGAATACGATAAGTACATCACGAAACTAAGTAAGGAGAACATTAAAATATTAGAAACAGATTTTAATTATTACAATGTTCATTTCAAAAATAAAGGTGGTTTAGTGATGCCAATTATCTTAAACTTTACATTCAAAGATGGCAGTACGGAAGAAGTAAGAATCCCTGCTGAGGTTTGGAAGCAAAACGACAAAGATATTTCAAAGGTTTTCTTCTTTAAAAAGGAAGTAGCAAGCATTGAAATGGACCCATGGTTAGAGACTGCTGATATTAATTTGAACGATAACAGCTGGCCAAGAAAAACACAACTGTCTAAATTCAAATTGCATCAACGAAAACGTTATGGTTGGGGTGCTGATGGAAAGGAGAACCCAATGCAACGTGATAAGCGTAATGAAGAGTTGAAAAAAGAGAAAAAATAATGCGTTACCTCTTTCTACTTCCTGTATTTGGTTTATTGTTTTATCAGTGTAATTCTGAAGCACCAGAACAAGTTCTTGAAGAGGTCATCGTAGTAGAAGCTAATCCCGCAGCAGAAGGTTTTGATGTTGCTAATTCTGATGCAAAGGCCATTGAAATTGCTGATGTGGTAATGGAAAACATGGGAGGCAGAAAAGCTTGGGATGATTTAAAAGTAGTGAGTTGGAATTTTTTTGGAGCAAGAAAACTGTATTGGGATAAACATGCTGGAGATGTTCGTATTGAATTTCCAGAAAGTGACAGCAATGTTTTAATCACCAACATCTTTACCCATCAAGGAAAAATCAAATTGGATGGAGAAGAAGTAACTCATCCAGATTCGATTAAGAAATACACAGAAATGGCTGAGAGCATGTGGATTAATGATGCTTATTGGTTGTTTATGCCTTTTAAGTTAAAAGATTCTCAAACCACATTAAAATACTTAGATGTTGATACAGCAGAAGGGGGAATTTATAGCCATGTATTACAATTGACCTTTAATGACATTGGCGATACACCAGAAAATAAGTACTGGGTGTATGTAGATACCACAACAATGTTGGTTAATCAATGGTCTTATTTCAGTACCGCATCCGATTCTTTACCACGTTTTACAACTCCTTGGAACGATTATCAAAAATATGGTGATTTGTTATTAGCAGGAGGAAGAGGGAAAAGAGGAATCACTGAAATTGAAGTGCTAGATCCTGTTTCAGAAACAATTTTTAGGGGGTTTTAGCTTTTTTCGTTTAACGGTTTGGCTAAACTGCGTTTTTAATGCAGTTTAGGTTTTGTCAGCATTATTTATTTTTCAAATTTCGGATGGACTTACGATCTAAAATTAAAGGGCCAAGCACCCGATAAGGCAAATGCACACGCTTATAATTGTTTTTGGCTTCAGACATTTGGAACCATACTTTCCTATTTATTCCGGCTATTGGGGCTTCTCGGTCACTAAGAAATTTAATTATAATTTGATATCCGTCTGAAGGATAAAAGTTTAATTCATTAATTGTATCATTCCTCCTTCCAATTGTATCATATACAATGTCGTTCATTCTGTCTTTTACCATTAAAAAATATGAAGTATCCCGTTCATATTCAGCGAAAACGATTCTAACAAAAGGATCGTTATTGATATCTGTTGATAGTGCTTCATAATGAATTACTCCTTTCCAATAACGCTTGTATCCGCAACTAGAAAGCAAACCAATAGATAAGAATATGAGTATTACTTTATTTACTTCTTTTATTAATGCCAACGGTCAAAGGTTAAGACGAGTTTAGGTAAACGAAGATATAAAATATCATTCGTTTTAACGAAACTAGCGTCTTTAGAAATTCGTTTTTAACCGATGTTGGGAGCAGTTAGCCTCATGGGGGAGGCAATACCAAAAGGGTTAAAAGGAGTTTTGTATCCTTTGACCGTTGGGAGAAATGAGGGAATATAAAGTGTTTTGCTTTTCGTAAAACATGGTATTTCCGACCCGTGAGGGTCATTTCTCCCAATGTTTTGAATAAAGCGCGTTTTAATGGGGGTTATTTTTTGTTGTAACCAGTTTTTATTCTTTCAAGTGTCAGTTTATAACACTTATCTTTTTTTTTATTGTCTTGATAAGCCATGTTCAATCCAATTACTAAGAACTTATCTATAACTTCTTTATCATCATTAATTTCAATGAAGACTTTCGAATCTTTTTCAATAACGCTAAATGTATTAGGTAACTCTACAATTCCCATCGGTGGTTTTGTATCTACAATGGACATCTGTTTCTTTGAGTCAAAGCACCATTCTTTGTACCACTCACAATCCAAATTGAAATAATAGTATTGGTGGTTATAAAAAGTCAATGTGTCTGATGTGTAGTAAATACTATCAGTATTACATGTAGTCCAACAATTATACTTACCATGATGCATGGAATTGGCATCATCACTCCAATCTTTTTTCTTCCAATCAAATGTTGTTCCTTGAGCATTATCTTGAAAGATCCTAATAATATTCTTCTTGCTAATGGTGGTGTCTTGCCCGATCAAATCGAAGGAAAATACGAAAATCAATAGAAGAATATAGAAGGTCTTTTTCATTTGATATTGGATAGAATGGTTTGGCTAAGCTGCGTTTTAATGCAGTTTAGGTTTTGTTATAAGCTTTAGTTTTTATTAATTTGCCATCCATATCGTAATATTTCCAATCACCAACTTTTTTTCCTTTGGTATTATATTCTCCTTCCTCTTTTAATTTATGATTTGGATAATATCTTTTCCAATACCCAATATGTACTTGTTTTGGTCGAGCAAATGGAGATAAAGTGAAAGTATATTTAACTTTTACTTTATTACATTGATTAACAGAGTCAGGAGCATAAACAGGGTGACAATCAGATAAATCAGTTTGACAGAAATCTGATACAACAATTCTCGTTATGATTAAATTTTCCAAATCATTTAAATGATAATTTACTTTTGGAATAGAATCTCTATTTTGAAGGTATATCTTAAAACACCCGCTAATTACTCGAATTTTGTCATAGACAGGATAAATTTCAGCAGAGTCGTTATTAATAATTGAACGAATATCACTGAATTTTGAAGTATTTATCCTGAATTTTACTGAGTCATTAAACACTCCATAGAACTCTTGATTTAGTGATGCAGCATCAATAATTTCATTGTTTACTAAAAAGTTGCAATTAAGACTATCAGAGATGTAAAAATTTGTTTCATCTTCTCGATTGGGTGTGTACTGAAATAAATTTTGATACCACTTTCCCTCAAGATCATACTTTGTATCTCTCCCTAATTTTATTGAGTCAAAATACCCAGGTGAAATTAGTATTTGTCCAGATACATTTATTAAAATACAAACGAAATATGTGATTAATATTAGCTTCATTCAATAGCTTATAACGGTCAAAGGTTAAGACGAGTTTTGGTAAAGTGAAGATATGTAATATAATTCAATTTATTGAAACTAGCATCTTTAGAAATTCGTTTTTAACCGATGTTGGGAGATGTTAGCTTTGTGGTGGAGGCAATACCAACAGGGTTAAAAAAGAGTTTTGTATCCTTTGACCGTTGGGGCAGTTACTTTTTTATTAATTCTTCAAAGTCTTTGTACACGTCATAGTAATCATATTCAAACTTGCCTATAGAGGAATTAAAAATACCGCTTATAAACGTTGTCCCATTCTTCTCGATTTCATTTATTTTTGAAAGTATATTCTTGCTTGGCTGATATATATTATTATTTTTCAAATAATTAAGTGCGGATGCTGCAAACACACGACCAGAAGTCAATGGTGAATGAAGTAGATTTTCAAGCAGTTCAATTTTTTTGTTTTGTACCAAATATCTAACATGGTTAAAAGCAGGTTCCCAGTATGATTCCATAGCGTGCATTGGAGATTGTAAATGCCCTCTTAATGCACTATAATCTGAGAAAAAAAATAGGGCTTCATTGTCTTTGTTTTCGGTAACTTTTGTAAGGGTGTCAAGGTAGAAGTCAGGATAAGCGATTTTGTACTTTATTATGTTCACTGGATAGTACATCAGATTTTCGGTAAATCCATAGTCACATGTCAAAGAGACGTTTATTCGTGATAAAAATCTGTTTTCAATTAGCTCTGCATAGTTAGAAATGTATTCATTAATCCTTAGCACTTTTCCGTCAAAGTGAAGAATTTCAAAACGAAGTGATCCATACCCGCCATGAAGCATATAATCTAACAGTTCTAAATTGTTTCCCAAGTCATGTCGGTATAAAGAAGCATTTCCTTTGCCATTTAATAGGTTTGGCAGTATTGAAGTTAGGCTTTCAAGTGTAAATCCGTATTTTGGAACTTTATTGAATATGTTTTCTATTTGATCAATGTCCTTTTTAATCCAGTCTTCAACAAGTGGTCTTTCTTCTATTCTGAATTGATAATTTAGGCAAGAGACGGAAAATTGATTGTTAATAGAGCTGTCTTTAGTTGCAGGAACAATGTTTTGTCCGCTAAGGCCTAAACTACTAAGTAAAAATATTAATGATAGCTGTTTCATTTTTTTATTATTGCTCCCAACGCTATTCTTGGAAACGTTTTAATGTTTCTTAAAATTGTTGTTAAGCGAAGTTAGTCTATTTTTACGGAGTTTTAAGAAGTACATCTCAATTGTAATAGTTATGAGAAGTTCTCTATTTTACGATTATTTTACTATGATCTACCACTCCCTCGGCATCTTGTAGTTGCAAAAAATAAACCCCTGATCGAAGGCCAGCTTTAGATAATTCGAACCCACTTTCGATATTCGACAGGAATTTAATTAACCTCCCGTCAGTTGTATAAATTGAAAGCGATCGGACCTTGTGAATTTCTGAATTAAACAAGATAACCGAAGATTCTTCAATAGGGTTTGGGTAAACGTTGACACTAAATTCAGTTAGGGTATTTGGACTACCTATGTTCGTGGTTAAATTTATCTCTCCTGTGCTATCTGTTTTAGTTAGATAGATTTGTTTATCACCGATAAGGCTCGATGAAAACCCGATGATTGCATAACAATTGTTATTAACTTCTACAAGGTCATGACCTAATTCATGATCTATTCGTGGCCACTGTCTCGTCCATATGGTATCACCACTACTGTTGGCTTTGATTAGCAAGAGATCCTTTTGGGAAATAGTTCCAGCTCCACCTGTGATGAGATAATTGAGATCACTCGTTTGAATTATTGAAGTACCCCATGTAGAGGAGTTATTAGGTGTTGTAATCCATTTGGACCAGAGTTCGGTCCCAGAAGAATCCGTCTTTATTAAAGGGATAGCATTTTCTGATGAACCTAAGACTAAAAATCCTTTGTCTTGAGTTTCCAATACTTTTGCACCCGAAATTGATGAGGGACTAAGGTTTTTAAACCACTCTTCATTGCCATTCCCATCTATTTTAAGGATTACAGCATTCCATCCATTAACAGCTCTACCCGTAATAATGTACCCACCATCAGATGTTTGGTCAATTCCATAACCATAATATTTGTCTAATACACCATACGAATATGACCATATTTGATTACCCATTGAATCTGTTTTGGTGACGTGGATTTGATAATCACTTGCAATGCTAAACTTTGAACGACCCGCTACAACGTAAGAACCATCTGTAGCCTCAAGAATATCCCAAAAGTCTTTAGTGTATGTATCACTGTAATTTTTTCTCCATATTGTATCACCTGCGGCATTGATTTTAATAATCAACCCTTGGTATATCCCAGATACAAGAGAACGACCACCAATGATGTAATTACCGCTTGAAGTTCTTTTAAAAATGGCTGACTCACCTTCACCGATTAACTTGGTCCAGAGAGAGTCTCCAGTTCCATTAGTTTTCATTAAGAACACTTCTTCAGGACTATTTGCATCTGTATTTCCACAAATGAAAAACCCCCCATCGTTGGTGGGTTGGACACCGAATGCATCTTCGTTCTCCCATAATGCACCATACGATTTTTGAAAATAATTTTGGGTATAGGTTAATCCAGTCGCAAGAATTAAAAGAATCAGGGCTAAAATGATTTTTTTCATGATTTTTATAATTATATTGTTATTATTTAATACAAATATATTGTTATTATTTAATACAAAATACCACCAAATAAAATTAGTCCACATAGGATAAAGAAGGTTTTGAGACGAACGGTATGGGTTTTTGAGACGAACGACCTAAGAATTTAACCTTGAAAATTGATTTTTTAATTTTTGAAGGCTGGGTTGGTAAGTTTTACCTATCGGAATTTGATGATTTTTTATAGTAAGCTCTCCTTTGGATATAGCATCAATTTTATCTTTTTGAACAATAAACAAGGTCTTTGTCAATCATGTTTTAATCAAAAAAACATAAGTCTTAGACGAAGTTAGCGTTTCTTTTGGAGAAAGTCAATACTTCGACAAGCTCAGTATGACATTTTAGTGAGGCATTGGAAAAGCCAACATTTCTCCCATACCAATAGTAAATAACCAATTGCCGTAAATCGAGTGTTCAATAGAAGTGAGTAGTACCGATTTACTTTTATTATAAGTTAAAGCAAATAAAATTCCTCCAATTAATGTAACCAATAGTACCAACCAATTCTTAAACATCACATGTGCCAACGGAAAAATAATAATGTTAATCAAGAGTAAATAATTAACATTTTTGAAAAGCTGCTCATAACGTTTAAAGAAAAAACTACGGTACATCAATTCTTGAGGATACACCGAAAATATAGCATAAAAAACCAGTATGGAAATCCATAGCAGTGGTTTTTTCTTGACTACAATAAATAAATCTTCAGGATGCAAGATGTACATGAAAATGAAACTCGAAACAAAGACCAGAATAAGAGAAATCAGTATTGTTTTCCAATAACTCCCTATGTTAATTTGATAAAGCGATTTTAGGGAAATAAGTTGGTATTTTCTGGCTACCCAAATACAATAGACTACGCCAACCAAAACTCCAGCTATTTTAAAAACAGGAGGAATAGATAACATTAAAGAAAGTGGAAGCAGCACAAATAAGATGATGAGTTCACCTGCTAAATAAGTCGGAGTTCTCATTTATTTTTAATGCTAATTTTTACATCTGGAGCTTTACCGTAATCAACCGTGTTAGGATGAACCATCTTGGGGTATTTTTTTATTGCCAATTCCCAGCATGAAGTTGGAGTAACAGTACTTTCCCGATGCCCTTCTTTGTCGCATAACTTTAAATCAGGAGTTTTGATCCCGTATAATCCACCTTGCATTAAACAAAAGCAGCCATGTCTTTCATCTGGTAGTCCAAATATTCCATGAAAAAACTCATGACAAAATATTCTTACATAACACCTTCCTCCACTTTTAACCAGCCAATTTTTCCTTCCAGAATTGTAACAAACAGCCCCACCACCTTGTAATAAGGTCTGGGTTAACTTCCCCTTTTCAATAATAAAACGACCATCGCTGGATTTATCTACCACTTTTATATTTCTCAAATAAACTTGTCCTTCGGTTAATTTCCATACAAACCAGCTTAACCGTTTAATTCTCCAAGAAAACTCTTCCATAAAGGCATCATCGGCATCATCTTCAATGGCAATGGTAAAATCCATAGCCATGCCCAATTTATCTACTTTTTTAATCCAATCTTTATTTAGTTTTCCAGGCCTAACCCATTGCTTTTTCTTATTTTGAACAAACCCCATAGCGATGTATGATTCATGGTGGTTTTTGTCAATTTTTACCGCTTCTATCCATTGTTCCCATGCTTCATCTTCTAAGCCATGATCCCAAGCCCATTGACCTAGTTTAAAATGTTTGTCTGCATCTTTTACAGTTGCTAACGCTTTGCTTTTAGCAGTGTATTGTTGATGGTTTTTAAACCAAACTTTAGAGTCCATAGGCTCATAGCCGCCATCTCTTTGAGCTAAAATTGATAAAGGGAGAAGTAAAAGTAGAAAGAAGTTTTTTTTCATTTTGACAGTAGTTTAAGTAGTTTAAAGTTAGGGATAAAGTTTAAAATCTAAACTAAATACGGTTAAGAAATACTATATATTTTAGAGACACCCTCCTTTTTTATTATCTTTACCATCCCTTCAAAAAACGAGGCATGGCAGACGTAATGGTGAAAAAGGTAAAGGAAGAGCATAAAGTATCTAAAGATATTGCATTAGAGGCATTTACGCTCATGTGTAATGCGAAAGCATTGACCGAACTTTATGAAGAAAATGCAGCCGTTTGTGCCAAATATGTTCATGCTACGTCAAGAGGACATGAAGCCATACAAATAGCGTGTGGATTGCAATTAAAGCCTCAAGATTTTGTTTTTCCTTATTACCGTGATGACAGTATATTGTTAAGCATAGGAATGACACCATTCCAATTAATGCTTCAAGTATTGGCAAAACGAAATGACCCTTTTTCTGGTGGGAGAACTTATTATTCACATCCAAGTTTAAACGATGAGGATAAACCAAAAATTCCGCATCAGAGTTCAGCAACGGGGATGCAGGCAATTCCAGCAACAGGTGTTGCCATGGGAATTCAATACAAAGAAATAACTGGAATGGCTGAAGATTACAAAGGAGAAAATCCTGTTGTAGTTTGTAGTTTGGGAGATGCTTCTTGTACAGAAGGTGAAGTTTCTGAAGCGTTTCAAATGGCAGTATTGAAAAAGATGCCAATTATTTACTTGGTTCAGGATAACGAATGGGACATTTCTGCCTATTCAGATGAAGTAAGAGCTCAAGACATTACACATTTTGCCAAAGGGTTTAAAGGAATGGGTGTTAGAACCATTGATGGAACTAATTTTTCTGAATCGTATGAAACATTTAATGAAGTTTTAGCCATTGTTAGAAAAGAGAGAAGGCCATTTATCATTCATGCTAAAGTTCCATTATTAAACCACCACACTTCGGGTGTAAGAATGGAATGGTATAGAGATGATTTAGAAGAAGCGAAAAAGAGAGATCCATTTCCTAAATTAGTTAAGGATCTATTAGATATAGGAGTTAGCGAGAAGGTATTAAAAAAGATAGAAGACACGGCTAAAAAATTGGTTCAAAAGGATTATGAGTTAGCATTAGAAGAAGAAGATCCAAGACCGGAAGATTTAACGACCTATCACTTTGCACCAACTCCAATTACAGAAGAAAAAGGAATTAGAGCACCAGAAGGAAAAGATAAAACTGTGATGGTGGATTCTGCTTTGTTTGCGATTAGAGAATTGATGAGCAAGCATCCAGAATGTTTGCTGTACGGACAAGATGTCGGAGCTAGAATAGGTGGCGTTTTTAGAGAAGCGGCAACCTTAGCTCAACAATTTGGTGACGATAGGGTGTTCAATACACCAATACAAGAAGCATTTATAGTAGGAAGTACAGTTGGTATGTCAGCAGTAGGATTAAAACCTATAGTTGAGGTACAGTTTGCAGATTACATCTGGCCGGGATTAAATCAATTGTTTACAGAAGTTAGTCGTTCTTACTACCTTACAAATGGTAAGTGGCCAGCCAGTATGATATTAAGAGTGCCGATTGGAGCCTATGGTTCAGGTGGTCCTTACCACTCTTCAAGTGTGGAGTCTGTGGTAACACAAATTAGAGGTGTAAAAGTAGCCTACCCATCAACTGGAGCAGATTTAAAAGGACTGATGAAATCAGCTTATTATGATCCAAATCCTGTTGTAATTTTTGAGCATAAAGGATTGTACTGGAGTAAAATAGAGGGAACAGAAGGGGCAAAAACGATTGAACCTGATGAAGATTATGTGATTCCTTTTGGTAAAGCGAGAACAGTGATTGAAGCAGATGCTGCCAAAATAAATAATGGAGAAAGTGTTGCCATTATAACTTATGGTAGAGGAGTTTACTGGAGTTTAGAAGCTGCAAAGCAATTTGAAGGACAGGTAGAAATTGTAGATTTAAGAACGTTAAATCCATTGGATGAAGAAGCAATGTATGCTGCTGCCAGAAAGCACAATAAGGTAATGATGGTAACTGAAGAATCTGTTGAGAATTCATTTACACTTGGTTTAGCTGCTCGAATTCAAAAGAATTGTTTTGAGGCCTTAGATGCTCCAATAGAAATAGTTGGCTCTGTAGATACACCGGCAATACCACTAAATTCTGTTTTAGAAGCTACCCTATTACCAAATGGAGACAAGGTTGCAGAAGCCTTGAAAAATCTCTTGAATTATTAGCGTTTACCCTTGATTTTCTTTTAAGATTTCTTACATTTAAAATGTGAGAAAAATGCTGTACATATTAATTTTCCTGATCCCTTTCCAAGGATTTTCTCAAACTTTTTCGAATAAAGTTGATAGCCTAAATCAGGTTGTAAAAACTTCAGGAATTGAATCAGAACAGTTGGACGCTCTTTTCCAATTAACCAACTATTTTAAGCGTAAGGATAAACCCAAAAGTGATTCTTTATTTACTGAAGCTGAAAAAATATACAATCGTATAGCCGATAAAACAAATTTTTACGGAGACTATTATTTGTCAAAAGGAAATGTTCATTACGGTAAAGGAGAACTTGAAAAGGCTATGGAATTATTTCACATAGCCATCAAACATTATAAAAACCAGGAAGATTATGAAGGCTTATGGGGGACATACAATACTATGGGGTCCGTTAATGATGATATTGGTGATTTAACTAAATCACTAACCTTTTATTTAAAAGCATTAGATGTAGCAAAAGAACACTTAGGAGAAGGAGCTGAGGTAGGTACTGTTATTAATATAGGAGTTATATATGCACAACAGGGAGAGTTTGAAGAAGCATTAAAATATTTTAAAAGGTCTCGCGATTATCATATACAATTTGGAGCGGGAAGAGGTCTTGGTAACAATTTGAATAATATAGGACAAGTGTATAGTTTAATTCAAGAAACGGACTCATCTATGTTCTACTACAACGAAGCATTAAGTGTATGGGAAGAAACTAAAGATCAAAAAGGAATTGCGATGACTTCGCATAATATAGGAAGTTTATACAAGGCGATTAAAGATTATAAAAAGGCAGAAGAATACTTGAAAAAGAGTTTAGAAATATGTTATGATATGAATGATCAGTTCGGAATCACAATGAATATTTCTACTATGAGTAGACTTTTTTTTGACATTGGGCAGAAGGAAAAAGGACTTTCATATTTAAAAGAGGGGTTAGAATATGCTAAGAAAAATGGATTATTATACAAGCAAAAAGAGTTGTACGATGACCTATTCAAATATTATAAAGGTGAGCGAAATTATAAAAGTGCATTAGAAAATCATGAGTTGTTTTTTGCTGTTTATGATAGCTTAAACAACTCTGAGAACAAAAAGAACCTTGAAGATATCGAAACGAAATATGAAACGGAAAAAAAACAATTGGAAATAGAGGTTCAAAGAGCTGAGTTAGCAGAAAAAGACCTTGATTTAGCTGAATCTAAGAACAAGATATTATTACTTTCATTTTTATCCATTGCTTTTGTACTTGTCATTGGATTTGTAATTTTTAGTTTGAGGCAAAAGAATAAAGCGAATAAGATTATTGCCCATCAAAAAGAAATTGTAGAAGAAAAAAATGCCGAAATAACCGACTCCATAACTTATGCCAAAAGGATACAGGAAGCAATTCTACCCACTACTAAACTGGTAAAAGAATGGTTGCCCAATAGTTTTATTTTTTATAAACCTAAAGATATCGTTGCAGGAGATTTTTATTGGATGGATCAACGAAAAGACACTATTTTATTTGCAGCTGCCGATTGTACTGGCCACGGTGTTCCAGGGGCGATGGTAAGCGTTGTTTGTCATAATGCCATGAATAGGGTAATAAGGGAGTTTAATTTAATGGATCCTGGGGAAATTTTGGATAAAACAAGAGAAATAATCGTTGCTCAACTAAACAAAACAGAAAATACAGAATTAGTTTCAATGGATAATATTCGTGATGGAATGGATATCGCTTTCTGTATTTTAAATATAAAAACCAATGAATTAGAATATGCAGGAGCCTATAACCCATTGTGGATATTGAGGGATGGGGCAGAAGAAATAGAAGAAATAAAAGCGAACAAACAATCCGTTGGTAAGGTTTATAACCCACAGCCTTACACAACACATCGTATTAAACTTCAAAAAGGAGACAGTATATACATATTTTCAGATGGGTTTGCAGATCAATTTGGCGGAGAAAAAGGTAAAAAATATAAATACAAACCACTTAAGAAGTTATTGGTATCCATGAAAAATGAAACCATGGAAAACCAATTAAAATTAATGAATGAGGAATTCGAAACGTGGAAAGGAGATATAGAACAAGTGGATGATGTCTGTGTAATTGGGGTCAGGATATGAGAAGAAGCAAACGAACTATATTATTTTTAGTTGTGTTTTCATTTTTGATGAATGGAAATTGTTTTGCTCAAAAAGATACGACCTATTCAAAAGAATTTAAGACACAACACGATACCACTCAACTCAGAATTTTGGTGGAAATGAGTGATACTTGTGAGGTAAGTGAGATAATTGACTATACGGGTAGAGCTATAATTATTGGAAAAAGAATAAAAGAAAATTCACCTCAATCAGAGTACATAGAATATTATGCAGCAGCTTATAACAACGAAGCTTATTATTACGACCAGGTGGGAAATATAAAGGGAGCACTTGAATCTAACCTAAAGTCATTGAACATTAGAGAAGAAACGAATGACAGTTTAGGCATGGCAGAATCGTATAACAACATTGCTTTCATGCTTCAACAACAAGGAGATTATTCCTCTGCCGTTGATTATTACAACAAGGCAAAAAAAATACACATTAGCTTTAATAATGAGGAAGGATTAGCTTCCGTTCATATTAACCTGGGATACGCCTATTATTTAGAAGGGAAGATAGACTCATCACAAGTGTTTTTTGAATTAGCTTTAGATTTGGCCGAAAAAATCAATGATGTTAAAGCCACGAGTTATGCACTTAATAACTTAGCGAGCATTTATAACGGCAAAAAAATGTTTGATAAATCAGAAGAATTTTATTTGAAAAGTTTAAAATTAAGAGAACAAATTGGGAGTAAGGATGGGGTAGCTAGATCTCATTATAATTTGGGGAGATTTTATTACAACAGAAAGAATTATGAAAAATCTTTTACTCATGCTCACCTTTCATATGAATTGGCTAAAGAATTAAAATCTCCAGATATAATTAGTACGGGAGCTATTTTATTAAGCGATTTATATGCTGAACAAAACAATCATCAAAAAGCTTTTGAATTCTTAACGATTCACTTAGAAATGAAAGACAGTATTTTAAGTGATGAGACAAGAAAAACTTCCATCAAGCAAAAGATGACCTATGAATTTGAAAAGCAAAAAGCCATTGACGATGCTGCTCATGAGAAACAGTTGGCAATTTCTGCTGAGCAGGAAAAAAAGCAAAAAGTAATCATTTATGCTATAGCTGGAGGTTTGGCATTGGTTATTTTATTTTCAATTGTTGTTTTAAATCGGTTGCAAGTTACTCGGAAACAAAAGTTAGTGATAGAGGAACAAAAACAAGAAGTGGAAAATCAAAAAGTTTTAGTGGAAGTAAAAAACCAAGAAATTACAGATAGTATAAACTATGCCAAACGAATTCAATCTGCAATTCTACCACCAGATAAAGTGGTAAAAGAGTATCTCAGGGAATCCTTCATATTATATAAGCCTAAGGATATTGTTGCCGGTGATTTTTATTGGATGGAGTCGGTAGCACCGACAGGCAAAAACAAATCTACAAAGGTGTTGTTTGCTGCTGCTGATTGTACTGGGCATGGAGTTCCTGGAGCAATGGTAAGTGTGGTGTGTAATAATGCATTAAACAGAAGTGTCCGAGAACATGGGTTAACAGACCCAGGTAAAATATTAGATAAAACGAGAGAAATTGTCATTCAAGAGTTTGAAAAATCAGATGAAGAAGTAAAAGATGGAATGGACATTGCTTTATGTTCTATGGAAGGGAAAAAATTACAATATGCTGGAGCACACAACCCCCTTTGGATAATTAGAAATGGGGAGATAGTGGAAACCAAAGCAAATAAACAACCCATTGGTAAATTTGATAACCAAACATCGTATGATAGACATAGTTTTGATTTAGAAGATGGAGACACTATTTATATTTTTTCAGACGGTTATGTAGATCAATTTGGAGGAGAAAACGGAAAAAAATTTAAGGCAAAAGCATTTAGAGAATTGTTATTGTCCATTCAAAAAGAAACAATGGAAGAACAAAAAAAATCCATTGATGATCGCTTTAACATGTGGAAAGGAAACTTAGAGCAGATAGATGATGTTTGTGTAATAGGAGTTAGAGTATGAGTGAGAAAGAACATTATACTAAATTGGAGAACATGTATTTAGATGCTCCTGTCAATAATTTTTATAATCCCATTATAAAAATTGGTGAGGGAAAGTCTGAAATCTCAATTGATGTTAAAGAGGATTTTTTTCATGCAGCAAATGCAGTACACGGATCCGTTTATTTTAAAATGTTAGATGATGCTGCCTTTTTTGCTGCAAACTCTTTAGTAGAAGATGTTTTTGTGTTAACGGCAGGATTTGAGACCAAGTTTTTAAGACCGGTGAATGCTGGGAAACTAATGGCCATAGGAGAGTTAGTGCAAGATTTTGGCAAGAAGTTTGAAGCAAAAGCAACGTTGTATGATCAAGATGGAAAAGTAATCGCTACAGGAAAAGGAATTTTTGTAAAAAGTAAAATACAACTGTCTGGAATCGATTCGTTTAAAATTTAGTAAATTTGATAAGATGTTAAAACACAGTCTAATAATACTCGCCCTATTCATCTCAACTTTTGGATTTTCTCAAGATGAAGATTCTTATGTGTTTGGAGATGACACAGAAAGTAGCTCAACAAACAGCTCTAAAGGTGGAGGCTTTGATTGGGAAAGAGCTACTATTGGTGGAGGCTTAGGTTTGTCCTTTGGTACGTTAACCGTATTAGAAATAGCGCCAAATTTTGGATATTATTTAACGGATAATGTTTTAGTAGGTGTTGGTGGTAGGTATTCTTATTATAAAGATAACGTAGATAATTTTAGCACCAGTATTTATGGCGGAAGAGTATTTGGTGAATATTTATTTGGCAAACTGCCATTTTTAGCGCATGTTGAAACCGAGCTAATCAACTTGGAATGGACTCAAGATGTTAGGAAAAACATTGTAAATGTTTATGTTGGTGGTGGTATAAAACAGCGAATAGGTGGAAGGTCTTACCTTTATATACTTGGCTTGTGGAATTTAAACGAAACCAAGGAGTCATTCATCCTCCAACCTAACCCTATTATTAGGGGTGGAATAGCAATAGGCCTGTAAATATCTGTTGTTTAGTCGTTTATTTCTATGAGTTTATCGATTTAAAGGTTAATTTTACCTAAAATGGTTAAACACCTTGGAATGAGAACTTTTTTATTCTTTCTTTTTTTTACGACTACGCTTACTGTATTCTCTCAGAATAATCAGTTACCAACCAATAATTACCAGCAAGAATTTACCAATGCCTACAATCAATACCCTGATGTTCCTAAGGGAGTGTTAGAGGCAGTTGCTTATACCATGACAAGGTTTAATCACCTTCAAAATACAACTGAAAGTTGTACTGGGCTTCCAAAGACATATGGGGTAATGGGGATGACATTGGATGGTCAAAACTATTTTAGAAATAATTTGAATTATATCTCGCAAGTTTCAGGAATTGCCGTAAATGATATGATACAAAATCCACAACAAAATATATTGGCGTATGCTGCAGCTTATCACCATGAACTGACGTTGCTAAGTCCTTTTTACTATAAAAGCCAAAATTTTGCTCATATTTTAACAAAGTTAAGCGAACTTCCGAACAATGAATTGCAGCAAGATTATGCGTTAAATGCTCATTTGTATGGAGTGCTTTCTTTTTTGAATGATACTAAAATGCAGAAAGCATACAATTTTCCAAACCATCAATTGGATTTGAAAAGAGTTTTTGGAGAAGAGAATTTAAAGGTGTTACAATCAGCTCATGTAAGTGTCTCAGAAAATGGAATAACGGGAGATTATGGAGAAACCTATAAACAGTCAAACAATAAGTCTGTGGATTACCCACCGGCATTATCGAATTTAACTTCTTGTAATTTTAGTTCAAGAGGGGTTCCAATTTCGGCTGTTACTGTTCATACCATTCAGGGAACTTATGCCGGAGCAATATCTTGGGCAAACAATTGCAGTTCAAATGTATCTTATCACTATGTGTTGAGGTCAAATGATGGGCAAGTTACCCAAGTGGTGTTGGAAACTGATAAAGCATGGCACGTTGGTTCTGAGAACCCATATACCATTGGTATGGAACATGAAGGTTTTGTGAATGATTCCTCATGGTATACAGCGGCTATGTACCAATCTTCTGCTGATTTAGTGAGAGACATTACCCAAAGTGGGTACGGAATTAATCCGTTAAGAACGGCCTATTTTCCATGGGCATCAACTACCAATTACAATGCTTCAAGCATTCCAGGGAGTTGCATAAAAATTAAAGGACATCAACATTATCCTAACCAAACACACACAGATCCAGGTGCTAATTGGGACTGGGATTATTACTTTAAGTTAATTAATGACCCAACATCAACTACAGTTGTCAATACAAATGCTACTGGAAACGTGACAGATTTGGGAGGAACTGGAACTTACACAGATGATGAACGAACCTTGTTCTTAATTCAACCAACAAATGCTACAGCGATTACCCTTACTGTCAATCAATTTGATACGGAACCGGGATGGGATTACTTATACATTTATGATGGTGCCACCGTTTTTGATCCGTTAATTGGAAGGTATGACGGAACATCAATTCCATCGACATTTAACATCGTTGGTAGTGCTGTACTTATTGAATTTAGAACAGATTGTGCAACTACAGCAGCTGGTTATGACATTAGCTGGACCGGAACCATTATAACGGATGTTGATGAGTTATCAAGTCAAACAGCTATCGTCTATCCAAACCCTTTTGATGATCAAGTAACTGTTACGTTAGCTGATAATGAAAATGTAGCATTAACACTATTAGATGTAACTGGAAGGATAATTTTTAATGAGAAGATTACCCCACAAAATAAATCAATCAAGCTTGACTTAACACCTTATAATCTTCATTCTGGGATTTATTTTATTCAAATTGAATCGGCTCAGAAGAACCAAACCATCAAATTGATTAAGCACTAATGTTGACTTTTTTTAAATCATTGCTTTTAACCCTTGGGTTAGTAACTTCTGTTTTTTCTTACGCTCAATTTACTTCTATTCATCATGAGCAACATGAAGAATACAAACAGCATGGAGAACTGTCAGAGCAGCAATGGGACACTATTCATGGCACCACAAAAAATATGCTTCCAAGAAACAAATCCAATTGTAATTTAGAATACAGTGTATATGGATGGCATCCATATTGGGTAGGTACAGCTTACAATAACTATGATTTCGATTTGCTTTCTACCTTTTCTTACTTTTCATATGAGTTAGATCCGGCAACAGGAGATTACAACTCTATCCACGATTGGAAAACAACCAACTCCATTAACCTTGCTCAGGCTGCTGGAGCGAGAGTAGAGTTGTGTGTTACAAATTTTGGTTCAGCAAATAACAATACGTTTTTAACTAACCCGACTGCGCGTCAACGACTAATAGACAGTCTAATTGTATTGGTCAACTTCAGAAATGCTGATGGAGTAAACATCGATTTTGAAGGAATAGCAGGGAGTAATCGTAATGATTTAACCAGTTTTATGACCGATCTATCTACACAATTAAAAGCTGCAATTCCAGGAGCAACAGTTACCATTGCAACCTTCTCTGTAGACTGGAACAATGTGTTTGACTTGGTAGCTTTGAATAATGTGGTAGATGAATTTATCATTATGGGTTACGGTTATTACTGGAGCGGAAGTACTACAGCTGGGCCTACCGACCCACTGTACAGTGGTACTTTATGGAGCTCGTTAAATCTTATAAGATCTATTGACTACCATACGAATAATGGGGTTACACCTTCTAAATTATTAATCGGATTGCCTTATTATGGAAGAGAGTGGGAGACCACTACTGGAAATTTAGCTTCACCAACAACTGGCGTTTTTACATCATCAAGAACCTATGGTTACATTAAAAATAATGCATCTGGAAACTATTCTAATCGTCAATATGATTTTGAATCAGAAACTCCTTATTGGATTTACCAAAATGCAGGAAACTGGAGACAAGCTTTGGTAGACGATGAAGAAAGTTTGGGTGCCCGTTATGACATTGTAAAACAAATGAAGATTGGCGGAATAGGAATCTGGGCTTTGGGTTATGATGATGGGTATACCGAATTATGGGATTTGATAGAAGATAAGTTTACGGATTGTTCCATTATAGCTTGTTCAGATACATTAACAGATAAAGGCGGACCGTTTGGACAATACAGAGACAATGAAGCCTATGATTTTACAATTGCACCGACTGGAGCAAGTAGCGTATCGCTAAATTTCTTAGAATTTGATGTGGAGTTAGGATTTGATTCATTATGGGTTTATGATGGCTCTACCACTTCAGATCCGTTAATTGGAGCTTATTCGGGAACTACGTTGCCACCCAACATTAATTCAACAGGAAGTACATTAACCTTAAAGTTTTATTCCGATGGGGCTACCAGAGGAAACGGTTGGAAAGTAGTTTATTCGTGTTTAAAAGATACCATTAAACCAACTACAGCAATTTCTGCTTCTCCTTTGCCGAGTACGGCATCAGATTTTGTAAGCAACTTCACAGATGCAGATAATGTTGGAGGAAGCGGGGTGATGCATCAGTTTTATCAAGTAGCAGATTACGATAATGTAGAATGGAGGGCAAATGATGATAACGGATTTTTTAACGATGATTTTGATGCTGCGATTCATTCCGATTGGACAGATTCTTCCGGTGTCTGGAACATTACTGCTGGTTATTTGAGGCAATCAGATGAAGCAAATGCCAATACCAATTTGTTTGCAGCATCGGATCAAAACAATAGTTCTAAATTTTTATATCATTATAAAGCAAGTATAAGTGGAGTAGGAGCAAACAAAAGAGCTGGTTTTCATTACATGTGTGATGATGCTACGCAGACCAATAGAGGAAACTCTTATTTTGTTTGGTTTAGACAAGACAATGGGAAGCTTCAGTTTTATGAAGTAACCAACAATACCTTCTCCTTAACCAAGGAGATTCTTTATCCATTTAATGCGAACCAATGGTATGATTATAAAATTGTATACGATAAAGTGTCTGGAATAACTGAGGTTTATGTAGATGATGTTTTTCTTGATTCTTGGAAAGATGCTACACCACTTACCGTTGGTAATTTTGTTTCTTTTAGAAGCGGAGATTGTGTGTATGATGTAGATGAATTGAGGGTATATCATGATCGAACAGCTTCAGAAACCATTTTGGTGGGAGCAACTCCAACGGATGACATTCGTTATGATAATTTGGTGACTCCAAGTGGGCGAATCAATTCTATTGTAATTGATACAGCTCATAATATTTCTATTGTGGCAACGGAAATGGTGGAAGTAGATTTTACAACAGGAATAAATGAATTGGAAGAGGATAAAATTAAAATTTACCCTAATCCTGCTAAAGAGAACATCACCATAGCATTTGATAAAGCAGAAACAGGACAACTATACCTGCGAGACATAACTGGTAGAACCATTATGATGAAAGCGTTGAATCAGACGAAAAAGCTTACCATTTCTGTACAAAAATTTTCGCCAGGAGTTTACTTTATGATGTTCGAAAACAGGGTAATTAAGTTTGTGAAGGAGTAATTTACTTGGTTATTTTGTATACCAATAATTCTTCAGGATCATTTTCAAGTTTCGTTGTTCCGGTTAATGTTAACCCTAATTTTTCTAAGAGTTTTTGAGAGGATGTGTTGCTTTCAATTGTTATTGCGCTTATCTCGTTGATTCCAAATTCATCAAACGCTGCTTGTTTTAATTTATCCGAAGCTTCAAAAGCATAACCTTGCTTTTCATGTTGAGGTAGAAAGGCAAATCCAATGTCAATTCCATCTAATCCTTCTCGGTCGTATAATCCGCATGTTCCAACTTTTACCTTATCCAATTTTCTAATGACGGTATAATTGGCATATCCCAATCGCTCCAATTGTGGCGTAACTTTTTTTTTGATGTATGCCTTTGCATCTTCTACTGTTTCTATTTTTCTATTGCCAATGAATTGAATCCATTTAGGTGTATTCATTAATTCAAAAATAAATTCGGCATCTTCTTCAGAAGTTGATTTAAGAATTAACCGTTCGGTTTCAAAGGTTTTGTAATTAGTCATTCTAAAGAAAGGAATACGGTTGCATTCAACATGTTATGTGGAAAATCGCATTGGTTTTAGGACCATAATTTTTAGTAAAGTACTTCACCGCTTTTGGTGTTTCCAGCAGGATAAGAACCACTCCTTTACTTTTGGCTTTCTTCTTAAACTCATCTACAACTGGAAGTCGACTTGACATTCCTATTCCAATAACAAGGGTGTCACAATTCCATGGGATTTTTTCTGTGGATGTTAAAGGAGTGTGCCCATACTTTCCTCTCAACGGTTTTGAAGGGCCTTTTTTTCGTTGCCGAATTACTCCTTTTTCTATTACCACATCTTTCTCATAAGTCGTTCCATTAATGGTAATACTTCCAAATTTCAAATTCTTTATTACAGGAGGATTTGTGTTTTCGGTTATTCGGGAAGACCAAGAACTTAACATTATTGCTAAGGTGATTAGTATGGTGAAGGCGAATCTTGATGTTAACATAAGTCTAATATTTGTTCGTTACTTGGTACATCCACAAATAACATTCCAATTTGTGTTGACAATTGAATAAATAAACGGAATACACTTTCTTATAGTATGTTCGCTCAAATATACTGAATTGCATTAAACGAAAGTATAGCACCAAGCCCACCAAATAAAGAGGCCCTGAAAAGGTATTCGGAGCCACAATACCCATATGGGAATTCCTTTTCCAGGCTTGGCAGAGCTTAAATGGTAAATGTTTGCAGGAAAAATGACAATGAGTAAAGCGATAATTCCCCAAGCTGCATAAGTTGAGTAGGGAGGATAAAATAAGGTTATTCCTAACATAATTTCAGCAGCACCACTCAGGTAATTCATGGCTTTATGCCATGGAATGTAAGGAGGTATAATACGTAAATAGAATTTGGGATTAACAAAATGATAAATACCTGCAGCAATGTATAGGCTCGCCATTATGTAAAGGCTAATTTCTTTCAAGAGCTATTCTATTTTCCTTAACGTCCCTTGCTTCCCATTAATCATGGTATGGGTGACTTTAGCAATGTCATCTTTAGCGTAATCATCAAGGGTAATTTCATAAACCAATCCAAAACAACAATCACAGGCACAGTAAGTTGCTCCATAACCATGGTAAATGAAGTTGAGTATAGAATCATTTTTAATGCTGATTTCACACAAAAAATCATGGCAACAATTGGCGACTATACTCAATTCGCAGGTCCAGGTGCTATCTGTTTTAAAGACACTGGCGACTTTGGTGTCTTTTCTGTAAACCCTTTCGTGCCCATTATTTTTACAAGGAGAACCTTCCACTTCTGTTAAGAAAAAACCATGACCCCTGGCATTAATTGAATTGGAAGTCTCAGGTAAAACGGTGGTTCCCGTTAAAACAACAGTACCAAAAGCAGCATCTTCCAATATAATCGTATCGGTAGCATAAATGAGCGTATCATCAAATGCGCTGTTGTCTTTAGTGATAAAAATGGTATCAGATTGAGAAAAGCTGTTGAATGAAATAATGAACAATAATATGGTGCAGATAGTTTTCATTTCTTCTCTCCTTCAACCATTTTAACTGATGTCGTCTTTTGGATTCTCAGGTTTTTGAGGCCCCTTAGGTTTACTTGGTTTAATAGATTTAGGTGATTTAGGCTCAGTTGGTTTAACCTCTTTGGCATCTTCTATATCTTCACCTTTTAAGTAGTTAGGCAATTGCATCCCTGCCATGTTAAACATTTCTTGTAAAGGTGGTACTGCTTTATACATTCCAGAAATAAAGTTAGAGGTAGATGTTTTTCCATCTTTTCCTCCGCCACCATTTTCCCAAACAGTAACCTTATCAATTTTAATATTTTTAATTGCTTCAGCTTGTGTTTTAACCAACTCAGGAAGTTTATCTGCAACCAATAATAACACTGCATCTTTAGGGTCATCTCCCGCAGCTTTTACAATGCGATCCAATCCTTCCGCTTGCTTGGTAAGTATTTCATACAGACCTTTTGCTTCGGCTTCTTTTTTCAAGAAAATGGCATCTGCTTCACCTTTCGCAATCCTTCTTATTTGTTCTGCTTCTGCTTCAGCATCAATTTCAATTTTTTGCTTGTCTATTTGAGCTGGCACAATAATATCAGCTTGTTGCTCTGATTGCTTACGTGTTGCTCTTGCATCTTCAGCTAATTTTTCAGCAGCATAAGCTTCTTCTAATGCCTTTGCAGATTGTACTTTTTCAGAAGATGTTGCTCTTTTGTTTGCTTCTGCTTGTCGTTCCCTTCTTAAGGCATTTGATTCTGCAATTTCAATTTGAGAAACATTTTCCCCCTCAATAGATTTTGCATTCGCAACAGCAGTTTTAATACGTTCCTGTTGATTAGCTTCTGCTTCACCAATTTTTGCTTTTGCTTCAGCATCAGCAGTTTGTGTACGTTCTTTTTGGTTCGCATTTGCCTCTCCAATCATTGCCTGTGCATTTAAATCCGCAACTTGTACTCTTTGATCTTGAACTGCTTTTGCTTCCCCAATTGCACCATCTCTATCTTTTTGAGATACAGAAATAATCGCATCATTGATTGCCTTTGCAGCAGCTTCTTTACCTAAAGCTTGGATATACCCTGATTCATCATGAATATCTGTAATGTTTACATTAATAAGCTTTAAACCTACTTTCTTTAATTCAGCTTCAACACTGTGGGTAATGTGTGATAAAAATTTATCCCTATCTGTATTAATTTCCTCAATGTCCATTGATGCAACCACTAAACGTAATTGACCAAAAATAATTTCTGCAGCTAATTCTTGTACTAAATCTAAATTTAATCCTAATAAACGTTCAGCAGCATTTTGCATTACACTTGGTTCTGTAGAAATACCAATGGTAAACCGAGAAGGCACATTTACACGAATATTTTGTTTACTTAAAGCGTTAATTAAATTAACCTCAATAGAAATTGGAGTTAAATCTAAAAATGAATAATCCTGAATAATAGGCCATATGAAAGAAGCTCCACCATGAACACATTTTGCAGACCCTTCTCCACCAGTTTTACCATATACAACTAAAATTTTATCTGAAGGACAACGTTTGTACCTTCTGAACATAGAGAAGATAAAAACGACAAAAATTAGTACAATGGCTCCGATTAAGTAAATTCCGGTAACACCAGATTGTGCTGCTAATAATATTGTATTCATAAGTATATTTTATTTAGATATTGTTTCAACTAATAGTAATTCTGCGCTAACAACTTCAACAACTTTAACTAAGGTGGTTGTTTTTAATTCTTCGTCAGCATCTGTTATGGCTTCAAGTTCCCTTAGGGCACCTTGAACTTTAATTTGAACTTTTCCAATTTTTGATCGATTGGCACCTATCGGTAAGTAAACTTCCCCAATTGCACCAACGGCATTTTTTATTTTTAATGTGCCAGATTGAGCCATTTTCCCCATCCAGAAGAATAAAAAAGAAGTTGCAATCATCATAAGGAGACCTGAAATGGAAGATATAACAATGGTAATCATTCTGGAATAACCATTGTCAATACAAACTATTCCTGCCCAACCGAAAATGGTAAAAAAGGCAACGACATTTTTAAAGGTAAAAAATTGAAATCCAACTCCACCATCATCTCCACCTTCAGCAGCATCCATGTCTGCCTCCATATCTGCATCACCTCCACCTATAAAAGTCATAACAAATATGATCAAAAATATAGCAGAACCTATAAGTGCTATGTACCAATAAGTTTGTTCGAGAACAGATGCATCACCAAAAAAATCATTCATATAATTCAATTTAAGAAGTTATCGAATATACGAATTATAAATTATGTGTCGATAAAAGTGTTGGAGTTTTTGAAATCTATTTCTCGCTAAAAGTCAAAGCACCAGAAGGGCAAGCAGCAATTTGTGATTTTAGTTCTTCAGTTGTGGCATTTTCAATGGTTAACCAAGGTTTTGCTTTTGGATTATAAACTTTGGGTAATCTTTTTACACATTCTGCGGCATGTTGGCAGATTTCAGGTTTCCAGTTAATGGTAATATCGTCATTAGAATAGTTAATCGTTTTGCTCATAATATACTCGTTATAGATTAAATGTCATCAAACTCTTCATATTCCTCTTCATCAGGTTCGGCAACCTTATCAATAAATTTACCCAATCCTTTTTTCTTTTTCTTGTCTTTTTTCTTTTTATCGTTAATTTTTTTGTTCGGACGCTTGGCATCTTTTTTCTTATTGTCATCTGTTTCCTCTTCCTCCCATTCTATAATAAAACCATCATCTTTTGGTTTATCTTTTTTTGTTTTGGTGGAGTCCTTTTTGAACCAGCCAAACTCTTCCTTAAGAATTTTCTTCAATGTGTTTCCTTCTTTTTTGATGTCCTCTTTCCAACTTTCTTTTAGTCCTTTGGTGTCATAGCTTATTGAGTAATCGTCAACCGTTCCCGTCATGTGTAAAAACAATGTTGTTCTACCCAAACCATCATCTTCTATGTAACCGAATTCTGAGTTTTCCTTTTTATTCTTTTTCGCTTTTCTCCAGAGTACATCACTCATTAACACCTTAAAACGATAATCTATTTTGTTATCGAAAGTATGTGTTCCAGAAATGGTCAAATCTAACGCGTTAGATTTTATATCAGTTTTTGGAATATGTACTGTTTGGTCTTTTATTTCTATTTGAGTAACCAAGCTATCAAATTTGATGTGTTCTAATTCTTCCACTTCAATGTATTTACTTAATGCTAAAACAGGTTTGTAATTAATCAACTCTCCATTTTTGATGTTAACATCGGCTAATACATAGATTTTATCCTTTTTTACTTTTAAGTGTTTGTCAAAAACGGAAGCAAATTCAGCAGAAGTTGTTGTTCTCCCCTTTATGTTTTTGGCAGAAATTTGTTTTTGTCCAAAGTCTTCAAATTGATAAAATAGTTCGTAAACATCAATATTGTCTGTATTTACTTTACAGGTAATCAATACCTCATTTTCCTTAGAATCATCAATGGCCATATTCCCTTTTACTTTTCCTTTCATAGCATTAAATGAAACATCTGTTGCAGTTAATACCTTGTCTTCTAATTGAATAGCCCCTCTAAAATGGGTCGCTTTAAATTTTCTAAATTGAAAAGTGTCCACCTCGGCATTGAACTGAAGCACAATGTTTTCAGGCAAATTTAAAGTGTATTCAGATGATGTCTTGTCATTTTCATTGGAAGTTAAGAGGTCATCCAATACCAATTTGTTAGAATGGAAATTGGTTTTAACGGCTAAGTACTCTCCTTCTACAAATAAGAAGGCCAAAAGGTTTTTAAACTTTCCATCCATTTCAAAACTACTTCGGTTTACCTTAAATTTTAAGGAGTCAACTTGAACATCATTGTTGTTAAACTTAAATGAACCGTTTATGTTTTTGATGTGGTTAGGATTGTCAACTAATTTCAGGTTGGTATTGCTTAATCGAGCAGTTCCATTTGCATTTAGCTTTCGCAATTCTGATGCTTTAATGTTGCTTAACTCTTTAATATAGCCATCATATTCAAGGTTGATTTCAAGGTGTCCATTAGCTATTTCTAAGCTATCCAACTTAAAAAATTCCTTAGCGGTAGCAATGTCAATACTGGCTTTAGAATCAAATTTAATGTAAGGGTTAGCGAAATTCGTAATTACATAATTTCCAGAAATATGTCCAGCACCAAAATCGGCATTCACCTCATTTAATACAAGTTCGGTCGTATTTAAGGTGTTGTTTTTACCATTGGTAAAACTTCCAATTAAGTGCAAATTGGTCAAGGATTTATCAGAAGACCGTTCAGTAATGGTTCCATTGGCTATGCTAAAATCAGCATTGAATTTGGGCGTATTTTTGATGGATAATTCACCCACAATAGTAGAAGTATAAGTAATGTCTCCTTTGGTTTTGTATGCTGATAATGCTTCTCTTTGCTGAGGAGGGAACAAGGAAAATAATTCTTCTATGGCTATGTTTTGCCCCTCAGATGTCAGGTTTAAATCAATGCCAACTTCTTTGTTTACAATGTTTCCGGTGAGGTTAAATTGAAGTTGTTCAAATCCAATTTCTCCCTTTTTAATTCGATAAAGTTTAGTCACTTGATTAACGTCTAAAGATGTATTAATGATAACACTCTTGTTTTTTAGGATCGTTTGTCCTTGATCGTTAATCTGATTGACCATTAAATTAGCCTGGGTGTTGAGGGTAAATTCATCTTTAGAAAAATTTCCAGACAATGATACTCCAACAGCTTCAATGTCCATATCCAAGCCTTTATATTCGTTTAGGAAGTAGAAATTGAAGTTTTTGAAGGTCAGCTTTTCCAATTCAATTGAGAGTTGGTTTTCCGTGTCTTCAGTTGTTTTCCAAAAATGGTAATTGTCGTTTCCAAATTTGTCAATTTTCACATTGACCATTCCATCTTCAACCTGAACTTTTTTAATGATATAGTTCTCATTCAGAATGTCAATAATGTTAAACTGTAGATAAATGGATTGAGCAGCAAATAAGGTCCCTTTTTTCTCATTCTTGGTAACTTCTTCGGCTGTTACTTCCTGAAATTCTAACGAAGCATAGGGAAATTTTTTAAAGACAGAAAACTCCACTTCCTTCACATCAATCTTTGTATTGAGACTATTGTCAAGCTGCTCAATGATGTAAGCTTTTACTTTATCTTCATAAACAGTAGAAAAGATAACTCCTATCACCACAAATATTGCAATGATTATTCCTAAAACAATGGATATAATTTTTAACTTCTTCACACTACCTTTTCTTATGAAGTCTGCTAAAGACTTCATATTAATAACGAAAACATTAAAATTCTATTTTATATGTTTAAGTATTCGCTTGTAAAAAGAAACTTATTACCAACGGGATGTGAAGAAGGTAGCCTATTCTGATTGGCTCATTCTAAGTAAATCGACTTCTTTATCTGTTAAAAAACGCCATTGTCCACGGGCCAAATCTTTTTTGGTCAATCCAGCAAAATAAACACGGTCTAACTTGGTTACTTTATAACCTAGGTGTTCGAACATACGTCTGATGATACGGTTTTTACCAGAGTGTAATTCAATTCCGACTTGTTTTTTGTTTTCACCATTACCGGTATGAACGGCTACATCAGCTTTCGTAAAACCATCTTCTAACTCAAAACCATCGCATAAATGTTGAAGGTGAGTAGTGGTCACATTTTTATCCAAACCAACGTTGTATACTTTTTTGATGCCGTATTTTGGGTGGGTTAATTTTTTGGTCAAATCACCGTCATTGGTAAGCATTAACAAACCTGTTGTGGCTCTATCTAATCTCCCTACAGGATAAACACGTTGCTTTAACCTCCCTAATAATTGCATCACAGTTCTTCTTCCAAAAGGATCATCAGCAGTAGTGATAAAATCTTTTGGTTTGTTCATCAGTAGATAAACTTTTTTCTCGCTTCTAATGGTTTCTCCACCATAAGTAATTTTATCCTCAGGAGATATTTTAAACCCCATTTCAGTAATTACTTTCCCATTTACAGTAACAACACCAGTACTAATGAGAACATCTGCTTCTCTACGTGAGGCAATGCCAGCATTGGCCAAAAACTTGTTCAAACGCATTTTCCCATCATTCGCTTTTGTATGGGGATTGTTGTTACTCTTCTTCCCAGAAGGTTTACGCAAAGGCGCTTTTTTATAAGAACCTGCTCTTCTTTTGGGTTTTCCGTCTCTACTATTGTTCTTCTTCGGGTTCATTATTTTCTGCTTTTAGTGATGTGTTATCTTTTGAAGTTAATACATAATTACATATTACGTTTGCTTCTAATTGTATCTGGTTCAATGTTAAAACTACTGCAGCCAGAGGTAAGTGGTAAAAAGTGCCTACTTCCCATGACTCCATACCCTGATACCCTATCATTTCATTAGTGTTTATTACTTCTATATCTGAGTTCATTTCTTTAATAAAAGTATTAAACTCTTCAATTTTCTTTCTAAGAGTTATAGCACTATATTCCTCTTTTCCCGGAACTTTAATAGGATTGCTTGGGTCCGCTATTCCCATTAAATGAGTTGGGACATCATAATTATCTTTTCCATTAATAGAATACAATGAAATAGTATCGGCTACTTCTTTTGGTAATCCATCGGTTACAGCATATAGTTCACTTTTTAATTTTTCAATGTGATTCGTTAAATCTGATGTCGATTTAAATAATTTGACGTTTGCCTCAGTGTTGTTTAGCAATAAGGTATTATGGTTTTGATGATTTAATAGTTCCGTGTTTTTTTCAATTTTAATCGCATTGTCACAAATATTTATTAGGATAGAATAAGGGGCTCCTCCAATTGAAGTTCCATACAACAACATTCCAAAACAAATGGTTGCGAAAAGAGTGCCGGGGCTCAATTTAATAGGTTCTTTCATAACTAAATAACCTATCATAAAAACAAAACTAACAATTACGACCAGAGGTAAACTTATAACTATCATTGGACCAGCACCTGGCCAATGCATAATTTTAAACAACAAACCAACAGCTAACACCATACCTCCAAATGCCCCAACTCCATTACAAAAACCAATTAATCCTTTCTTTTCATAACTCGTAATATTAGCTGCCGCTACAAGAATTACATATAAAGAAAGAGAAGAAGCTCCTAAAACAATCATAGGTCCTGCTCCTGGCCAGTGCATGGTTTTAAACAATACACCCATCGTGATAAGGAAGGTTATAAATGCTCCAATAACTGCGGTTGCGGTTTTCATAAGGTCAAATTTGGATGAATAAATAGTTAGTTAAAGATACAATTTATCTCACTTCTCCTCCGTTGTCAATTACTTTTTCCGGAGAGACAAAAGCCAAGTCACCTTCATTGTTTTCAGCCATTAAAATCATTCCCTGAGATTCAATTCCTCTTATTTTTCGTGGTGCTAAATTAATGAGTACAGAAACTTGTTTACCAATAATGTCTTCTGGTTTGTAATGTTCTGCAATACCAGAAACAATAATTCTTTCATCAATACCAGTGTCAACAGTCATCTTTAATAATTTATCTGCATCCGGGTGTTTTTCAGCAGTTAAAATGGTACTTATTCTAATATCCATTTTAGTAAATTCATCAAACGTAATTTCGTCTTTCATAGGTTTTGCTTTTGGGTTAGATTGGTTAACTGCTGTTGCTTTTAATTTTTCAATTTGAGCATCAATGGCTTCGTCTTCTATTTTTTGATAAAGCAATTCAGCTTTATTGATTTGATGATTTTCTGGTAGCGATTCCAGCCCATCACTATTTAACATTGATTTTAATTTATCACTTGTGTTGGGTAAAAATGGAATAAAAATTTCACTTAAGCCATTACTCAATTGTAACGCAATATTTAGAATTGTTTTAACGCGTTCTTCATCTGTCTTAATCAATTTCCATGGTTCAGTATCTGCCAAATATTTGTTGCCTAAACGAGCTAAAGTCATTGCTTCAGTTTGAGCATCTCTAAATTTATAAGCACTCAACAAATCATCAACTTTTTGGGCTGTAGCTTCAATGGCCGTTAAAACTTCCTTGTCATAATCGGTTAAAGTTCCTTGAGTTGGAACCTTCCCATCATAGTATTTATGGGTTAACACAACAGAGCGATTTACAAAATTTCCAAATATGGCAACCAACTCGTTATTTACTCGTGCTTGATAATCTTTCCAGGTAAACTCGCTGTCTTTGGTCTCTGGAGCGATAGAAGTTAATACATAACGCAATTCATCTTCTTTTCCAGGGAAGTCTTCCAAATATTCGTGCAACCATACGGCCCAATTTCTTGAAGTAGAAATTTTATCGCCTTCTAAATTCAAAAATTCGTTGGCGGGAACATTGGTTGGTAAAATGTAATCTCCATGTGTTTTTAAAATGATTGGAAAAATGATGGCATGAAAAACAATGTTGTCTTTTCCAATAAAATGAACCAATTCGGTTTCCTCATTTTTCCAGTAATCTTCCCAATTTTTATTGTTGTCTTGGCCCCACTGCTTGGATGCTGAAATGTAGCCAATAGGAGCATCGAACCAAACATATAACACTTTTCCTTCTCCACCATCAACAGGTACTTTTATCCCCCAGTCCAAATCCCTGGTTATTGATCTTGGTAGTAATCCATTGTCAATCCAACTTTTACATTGACCTATGACTTGTTTTCTCCATTTAGAAACATCGTGCTGTTGTTCACCTTTTAATTTCCCAGTTTCTATCCATTCCTTTAACAATTTTTCATGCTTGTTCATTGGTA
>JAJCYO010000120.1 GCA_029262875.1 Flavobacteriales bacterium | reverse complement strand
CACCATTACCATCAATAGCAGTAGCATCAATTTGCATGTTACCACCAATACAAACAATACCATCTGCTGTAATTGTTGATATGGTTACTGAATCAGGTTCCGTTAAATATATTGTGGTATCAGCTATACAGCCACTAGAATCTTGCATTGATATAGTATAGGCTCCCACAGGTAAATTCAATATAGAATCAGTCATTCCAGTAGTTAAATTAGGAGTGACTTGTAGTATGTTTCCTGTTAGACTATCAGTATAAGTTACAGTTTGAACTTCACTCCCAAACATAAAATTAGGGTTGATAATAATTTTACCATCGGTTCCATCTTTACAAGTAGGATTAGTTACAATCGGAGTTACAGGGTTACAGGTTCCACACTGTACATATACTGTAACACTATCAGAGGACGTACAACCACCGTTTGGATCAGTTACTGTGACAACATAAGTTGTTGTTTGCTGTGGAGATCCAATTGGATTTTGAAGAGTGTCATCATCTAAAGAAGAAGACGGTGTCCATTGGTATGTATAGTTATTTGCCGTTGTTGGACAAGTAATAGATACATCATCTAATGACCAATTATCGCATGTTGCACATGCTGAAAATTGTGGTTGGTCCCATTTAAATAATGTAGCTCCAGTTTGTGCTCCAGGAGGTATTGGAATAGAAAAGCAAGTCCAAGTATTATTATATGGGCCAGCTGGATCCCAATCATCAGAATCAAATAATTGAATGAGTATCCAAGGCCCACCAGGACCAGAGACAGAATAAGATAATTCAACATCTTCATTTGCATCGGCATTTTCACAAGGAGCTCCCCCAGAACTACTATTTCCCATAAACAGGCAAAAGTCTACCGTTGTACAGGATGTTACATTCTGAGGAATTGTAATGGCCTCTCTTGTAGTGGTGCCGCTAAAATGAAGTGCGTTTCCAGTCATTGATCCACAGTCAGCATTTACAATACCATTCGTAGCTGGGTCCCAATTTGCACTTAGTGGACCATTAAAGTCATCAATTGCTCCTGCTAAAATTAAAGTATCAGGAATAAGTGTGAATTGTGTTTGTTGACCACAAATCATTGAAGAATCTGCTGCGGTCATGGTAAAAGTGGGAGCGACATTGTTCGATATGACAATTATCACACTATCTTGTTTCAAACAACCTCCTGGACTATAAACATCTACATAATAAGTATAAGACCCTGGTGTTGTAATGGTTGCCAGAGGGTTAGCAATGGTGTCAAAATCTAAAAAAGTAGAAGGTGTCCATTGATAAGTATAGCCTGGTCCCGCAGGAGCGATAGTTACGTTTAGTTGAACAGGGTCAAACAGACAAGTACTTGCGGAACTTTGTGTTACAGTAGGTGTAAAATCTGGAACAACAAAAACTGTAACCGTATCAGTATTTTGACACGCTGCGGATAGGGTGCTTGTAACCACATAAGTAGTGGTCGCAACAGGTGAAGCTGTAGGATTAGCACAAGGATTACAAGAAAAATTCGTTCCAACCACTATCGGTGGACCCGAAATTACACTCCATGTATAAAGTCCAGACCCTCCAGTTGATATAAGTTGAGAGGTTTGATTTCCACAAATTGTATCGTCAGGACCAGTCCAAACACCAGTTGTAATATCAAAGTTGACAGCAAAGCTATTAGTTCCAACGATTGGACAAGCATCATCTGAAACCGAAAAAGTTACCACGTTTCCAATCCACCCTGGTTGGGCAGTCCAACAAAAGGTCCCAGTTACAGGGTTTGTTCCCGTTTGTGTAAAAGTTGCTCCAGGCATAAGGGCTAAAGCGTCCGTAGTTAAAGTTAAGATGTTTGCTGGATCAGAATCATCGAAAGTAATATCGAAACAGACATTATCACCATAACACATAGATAGAGATCCTGGTCCAGTTTGAGTTGCCCCACCATTGCCACCAGTTCCATTAAAGTTGCTAATACCACCACCAGTTGGTTGGTTAGGAGGAGTATTGGAACAAACAATAACCTCAATTTGATAATCCTGAGTGATAGACGAAATTAAATTCCCAAAAGCGTCATATGAATTTATCATAATAGCAACTACAAAGTTTCCAGTTGTACCCTGATTGAATGTCATACACCCTGTTTGAGGGTCTAAGACAAAACCATTTAAAGGTGAATTAATACTATAAGGAGCATTATAAGCTATTGGAACACCTCCTGCCGCCAATGGAGATGTCATCTGATAATAAGTACTATCAGCATCTGGATCAGCTGTTGTAAGACAATAAGTGTTATTTTGATTTGCACACATGTATGGAATAAACTGAGGGGCAGTAACTACTGGTCCATTATTACAAGGTGCGGTTAATGTATTCATTACACTTTGAAGGTGCATACTATTTCCTGAACCTCCAGCAGTATTTGAATTAGCATCTCTGCAACATAATTCATAATCAATAGTCCAACTATTACAATTGGCAGGGAAACAGACGGTACCTTCGTAGGTAGCCAGCCAAGCACCAGGTACGGTTCCACCGTTACATGTACTTGTTGCTGTAGGGCAAGTTTGTGCGACATCAATACTAACACCAGTCTGATTTAAAACAGGCATGGTCGGATTCGTCAATCCACAACTGTTTGTTATGGTAAAACCACTAGTCATTGAAGCGGGGTTAGTACTTGGACAGTTAATGACCTGTGTAAAGATAAAAGTATAACACAATGGATTCACTGGATCACAAGTCCAAGTTATATTTCCGCCCGGTATATGTGATGCAAAAGAATTACTAAATCCAACTAAAAGTATAGTAATTATAAGTAATAATCGTTTCATAATAATTTCATCATTAATTGATCTCTTTATAAAGACGGTAAAAATACATATAGGTTGCCTCAATAAATAGTGTAGAACGAGTTTCGGTAAGATTTTATTTTATTATACGATGCAAAAATATGAGTTTGAAAAATCATATTTTGCTCAAGGATTGTTTTCCGAAAAAAAATGTTGAATTATTAAAATTTAACAAACAATATTTATTTTAACAAAAATGTTATTTTTTTAAATGCACTTAAAATAATCAAAAGGTTCTAAACAAGTTTCACATTGGTAAAGTGCCTTGCACGCTGTTGAACCAAATTGACTTTTTAAAATAGTATTTTCTGACTTACATCTTGGACATGCAACTACTTTTGGTCCTGATTCAAACAAGATGCCCTTATCTTCACTTCCTTTTACAGGAGGTGCAATTCCATATTTTCTTAATTTTTCTCGTGCAATATCGCCCATCCATGCTGTGGTCCATGCAGGAGAGTATACTAAATTGATTTCTACAGTTTCAATTCCTTTTTCATGAAGCGTTTTAATAATTTCATCTTCAAAAAGCTTCATAGCAGGGCAGCCTGTGTAGGTGGGAGTAATAGTTATGATAACTTTTTCATTACTTAATTCTACTTTCCTAACAACACCAAGTTCAGTGATAGTAATAACAGGAATTTCAGGGTCAGGTATTTCAGAAAGAAACTCCCAGATTTGTTTTTCAGTGTGTTTTTCGTTTACCACTGGGCTTCAGGATATGCTCTCTGTAAAAACTGCATATCAGCAATTAAATGACCTAAATATTCAGAATGCATAGCATCCAACCTTCCAGAGTGCATGTAAGCATCTTCAGGTCTAGTTAGTGTTGATCTTTCTATAACAGTATTAATGGTTTTATCCCATTCTAATTTAATCTTTTGCAAATCTACTGCGATACCTTCCTTAATTAAAACTTCATCGACTTCATTCATCTCAAATAAGTCACCAGTATATTCCCAAAGGTCATTTAAAGATTCTTGAACTTTCTCATGACTTTCTACCGTCCCATCTCCTAACCGAACTAACCACTCAGAACTGTGTCTCAAATGATAAGTAACTTCCTTAATAGACTTAGCAGCATGAGCAGCAATCATTTCATCTTTACTACTTTTTAAGGCTTGATATAAATAGTAAAAAAAGGCATCATGTAAAAAATTTCTTACAACAGTATCTCCAAAATGGCCATTTGGTCTTTCAGACAATAACGTGTTATAAAATTCTCTTTCTTCTCTTCTATATGCTAAATCATCTTCAGATCTTCCTTTGCCTTCAACAACTCCTGAATAACTCAACATTGTTCTCGCTTGACCAATTAAATCCAAAGAAAGGTTAGTCATAGCAATATCTTCTTCTAAAATAGGGCCGTTACTACACCATTCAGCCATTCTCTGACCAAGAATTAAGCTGGAATCTCCTAATCTTAAGCAATAGTTTATTAAAGCATCTTTTGTTTCCATAGCTATATTTTAAATATGTTTTGCACCATCTGGCATCACGTAATGAGTAGGGTGTCTATATATTTTATCGTCTGATGGATCGAAAAATGATTCATTTTCTTCTGGCATTGATGAAACAATAGCATTTAATGGAACAACCCATAAGCAAGTCCCTTCTTGTCTTCTTGTATACATATCTCTGGCGTTTTGTAAAGCCATTTCTTTATCAGTAGCATGTACGCTTCCAGCATGTTTATGCGGTAGTCCAGGTTTACTTTGTATAAAAACTTCCCAAACGTCTCCTTGATTATCCGTATTACTCATATCCTATATTTTGTATTAACATTTTTTTGAGTTAGGTGACTTAGATTATGCTAAGCAACCAATTGTTTTTCTTTTTGTTTTTTAGCATATGCTATAGCAGCTTCTCTGACCCATATTCCTTCTTTGTGAGCTTTTTTATGGTGATTTAATCGCTGTTTATTGCATGGACCATTTCCTTTTACAACATTCCAGAATTCATCCCAATTCATCTCCCCGAAATCATAAGATCCCTTTTCCTCGTTCCATTTTAATGCTGGGTCTGGAATGGTAAGTCCAATAACTTCTGCTTGACCAACTGTTTTGTCAATAAATTTTTGACGAAGTTCATCATTTGTTTCTCTTTTTATTTTCCATTTTACTGCATTTCCAGTATTTGGAGAGTCAGAATCATGAGGTCCAAACATCATAATAGATGGCCACCAAAATCTATTCAAAGCATCTTGTGCCATGGCTTTTTGTTCAGGAGTTCCCTTTGCCATTGTTGCCATAATTTCATAACCTTGCCTCTGATGGAAACTTTCTTCTTTACAAATTCTTATCATAGCCCTAGAGTATGGTCCATATGAAGTCCTTTGTAAAGAAACCTGATTAACAATTGCAGCACCATCAACTAACCATCCAACAGCTCCCATATCAGCCCAGGTTAATGTAGGGTAATTGAAAATACTAGAATACTTTGCTTTACCCGATTGTAAATCAGCAATATATTCATCTCTACTTTTGCCTAATGTCTCAGCTGCAGAATAAAGGTATTGACCGTGACCAGCTTCGTCTTGAATTTTAGCAAGCAAAACAACTTTGGCTCTTAAACTTGGAGCTCTACTAATCCAATTTCCCTCAGGTTGCATCCCAATAACTTCAGAATGTGCATGCTGTGAAATTTGTCTTTGTAAGTGTTTCCTATAATCCTCAGGCATCCAATCTTTTGGCTCAATCTTAATTTCTGAATCAATTTTTGCTTGAAACTCTTCTAATTTTTTCACGTCTTCCATAAAACAAATTTAATAGGTACAAGTTTAATCAATTTCAGCCTTAATATAGAATGATTTTTGTCAGATGTTAATTATTTTTAGAACTGAATAAAATTTGTTGCGAATAAAATTCGCTCAGAAATGATACTTTTGCACTCATTAAAATGAAAATCGAATTATGTTTAGAAAATTAAAAGTTCAAGAAATCAAACAAGAAACAAATGATACTGTATCAATTGCATTTGAAATTCCAAATGATTTAAAGCCAAGTTTTAATTACCTCTCGGGGCAGTACATTACTATTAAACAAGATGTGGCTGGGGAAGATGTAAGAAGAGCATATTCCTTATGTAGTTCTCCAATAGAAAATGATTTTAGAATTGGCGTTAAAAAAGTAGAGAATGGAAAAATGTCAACTTTTTTAAATGAGAAACTAAATGTAGGAGATGAGCTAGACGTGATGAAACCAACTGGAAATTTTGTAATCGATAGTGCAAATTCTAATATCGTAGCATTTGCGGCAGGAAGTGGTATTACACCAATACTTTCGATGATAAAATCAGTTTTAAACTCAAATGGGGTTTTCACGTTGTTTTATGGAAATAAAACTTCAAACGATACTATTTTCAAAAATGAATTGGATGCATTAAAGGTTGAGTATCCTAACAATTTTGCTTTGAACTATATATATAGTAGAGAAGATGTCGGCAGTAATCTTTACCAAGGAAGGATTAATAAAGAGAAATGTACACTTCTGATGAAAGAAAATTTAGAGTGTTTAAAGTCTGATGGATTCTATATGTGTGGGCCAGAAGAAATGATAGTGGCTGTTTCGGATTCTTTAAAAGAATTAGGAGTAAGCGAAAATAAAATTCATTTTGAATTATTTACAACTCCAACGATTACAGAAGATGCAGTGGAAAAATCGAATGTTGATTTTTCTGGAGAAAGTCAGGTAACTGTAATTATGGATGGAGATGAGTTTGAGTTTGTACTAAACAGTGAAGGCGATTTTATTTTAGATGCTGCAATGAATGAAGGAGCTGATGTTCCATTTTCATGTAAAGGAGCTGTTTGTTGTACCTGTAAGGCACAGGTAATAGAAGGGAAGGCCAGTATGGAATTAAATTATTCTCTGTCGGATGATGAAGTAGCGGATGGTTTTATTTTGACTTGTCAGGCACATCCAGCTTCAGAAAAATTAGTTGTTGATTACGATGTCACATAGCCTTATCAATATATAGGTGTTGAAAAGGTCTGAGATATACAGGCCTTTTTTTATGTATTCAAAGTAAATTTGATGTTGTGAGACAATTATCTGCTATCATACTATTAATGATTGTTATTACTTCTTGTGGAGGGAATAAAAAAACTGTCAGTAATAAAAAGAATAGTTATATAATAAATAAGTATGCTAATCTATTACAAACACCTAAATCAGATATTATAAATATAAAATTGTATTCATTTATTGATGATTGGTACGGTACGAAATATAAGTACGGGGGAATGTCAAAAGCTGGAGTCGATTGCTCAGGTTTTTGCAATATATTATATAGTCAAATTTATAATAAAGAAATAACAAGAACAACTGCTGGGCTTTCAAAAGAAATAAATAGGGTTGGTAAAAATAAATTAAAAGAAGGTGATTTAGTTTTTTTTAACATCTCTAAAAAAAAGAACTCGCACGTTGGAGTGTATTTAAAGAACAATAGATTTGTACATGCAAGTACGAGTAAAGGGGTCTTAATCTCAAATTTGAATAACCCATATTATAAAAAGGCATATAGTAAAGGAGGAAGATTATAAATGAATATTTTAGTTACTGGAGCAAGCAAGGGAATCGGGTTTGAAATTGTAAAACAATTTGCAAGAGACTCGTCTAATAATATAATTGCACTTTCCCGAGATATAGAATTACTTCAGAATTTGCAATTGACATGTAAAGAAGAATGCGATAATAATATACATATATATAGTGTAGATTTTTTGGCTTCATCATTAAACGATGATCTAAAAAAAATTCTCCGAAATCATAACACCCATATTGATATTATAATTAACAATGCTGGATATCTGATAAATAAACCATTCATTGAAATTTTGCCAGAAGATATTAAAAGTGTGTTTCAGGTAAATGTTACAGCTCCAATATATATACTTCAAAACATTATACCTTTATTAAATAACGATCAGGTATGCCATGTTGTTAATATTGGAAGTATGGGTGGTGTTCAAGGCTCTGTTAAATTCCCAGGGTTATCTATTTATAGTTCGTCAAAAGCCGCATTAGCTAATTTAACTGAATGTTTAGCGGAAGAATACAAAGAAAAAAACATCAAAATTAATTGTTTAGCGTTGGGATCCGTGCAAACAGAGATGCTAAGCAATGCTTTTCCTGGTTATCAGGCACAAGTAACAGCAGTTGAAATGGCTAAATATGTAGTTCAGTTTAGCTGTCAAAATCCAGTTTATATCAATGGGAAAATTATTCCCGTATCAAATTCCACACCATAGATAAAAATTATTTTACCTGTATATCAGTAAGATAGCTATTTAATTTGTTTTTTATTTTAGTAATGTTTGTAGGTGTTAAAAATACCACTACATTTGCAGCCGCTTTAGAAACAACGGTTTTGAATTTTAGAAATAAAGCACCATTTTTTTGATTAAATAGTTTAAGAAAAATATTTTTAAAAATATTTAATTATTTATTTGGAGGTTTAAAATTTAGTTGTACTTTTGCATCCCTCAAACAAGGAAATGTCCTTGAAAATGTTTGAGAAAAATTGAAATAAATTATAGTTCTCTATATTATTTATAGTGTTCTTTGAAAAAATTGAAGATAGAAAAAAATTAGGTAAAGTATCCTTGAGAAAAGAATTCAATTTCTTCTCCTAAGTGAAATAATCTTAAAAACATTTAAGAAAAATTACAACGGAGAGTTTGATCCTGGCTCAGGATGAACGCTAGCGGCAGGCCTAACACATGCAAGTCGAACGGTAACAGGAAGAGCTTGCTCTTCGCTGACGAGTGGCGCACGGGTGCGTAACGCGTATGCAACTTACCCCAAACTGGAGAATAGCCTTCCGAAAGGAAGAATAATACTCCATAATATTTCAAAGAGGCATCTCTTTGTTCTTAAAGCTTTGGCGGTTAGGGATAGGCATGCGTCCTATTAGTTAGTTGGTGAGGTAATAGCTCACCAAGACTTCGATAGGTAGGGGGCCTGAGAGGGTTGTCCCCCACACTGGTACTGAGACACGGACCAGACTCCTACGGGAGGCAGCAGTGAGGAATATTGGTCAATGGACGAAAGTCTGAACCAGCCATGCCGCGTGCAGGATGAATGCCCTACGGGTTGTAAACTGCTTTTATATAG